>JAVYOO010000012.1 GCA_038734275.1 Archaeoglobaceae archaeon | reverse complement strand
GCGAGATCGTTGAGAATGAGAGCATTGTTGAGATGGATCTCAATCCGGTTTTTGCGAACGAGAATGGTTGCTTTGTTGCTGACGCAAGGATTGTTAAGGGCAAGCGAAGGAGTTTTGATTACGAAGCAAGGGACATAAGCTTCTTCTTTACTCCAAGGAGTGTTGCAGTCGTTGGAGCTTCGAGAACGCCGGGGAAGCCCGGGAACAATATTGTTTGGAATTTAAGAAATCACGGATTTAATGGTAAGATCTATCCCGTGAATCCAAACGCTGAAGAAATATATGGACTGAAATGCTATCCTTCGGTTAAAGAAATTCCCGATGAAGTCGATGTTGCTATAATTGCGGTGCCAGCAAAGCTTGTTCCAGAAGTTATGAATGATTGTGCTGAGAAAGGAGTCAAAGGAGTTGTGATCCTGAGCTCGGGATTCAGCGAAGAAGGGGAAGAAGGGGCAAAAATCGAAAAAGAGGTTTTGAAGATAGCAAAGGAGAATAAGATCTTAATCCTCGGTCCAAACACAACAGGGGGATTCAATACCGAAACAGGGTTTATCACAAGCTTTGCCCCACTTTTAGGGGTTAATAAGGGAAATATAAGTCTGATTGCTCAGACTGGGTTGTTTTTAGGTGTTCTAATGGTCTCAATATTTTCGAACCACCCAAAAATAGGTTTCAGCAAGATCATCGGAATGGGAAATAAGATCGATGTTCAGGATCATGAAGCATTGGAATATCTGATCAGAGATAAGAGCACGAAGGTTGTGGGCATCTATATGGAAGGTATAAGAAATGGTAGAGCGTTCTACAACGTTGCAAAAGGATCTCAGAAGCCCATAGTGGTCTTTAAGAGTGGTAGAACTGAATACGGACAAAAAGCGGCGATGAGTCACACAGCATCGATTTGTGGAGATGACGAGATCTTTGATGCAGTTTGCAGGCAGGCAAATATTGTAAGAGTTTACAGCTTTGATGAACTGCTTGATGTGGCAAAAGCCTTTGCACTTCAGCCTTTGCCAAAAGGGAATAGAGTTGGAGTTATTCATTATACCGGCTCTGGATGCGTCCAATCTGCTGATACCATTTTCTTATCCGGGATGAAGCTTGCCCAATTCAAGAAAGATACAATAGAATCAATAAAATCTGTAACACCTGAATGGCATGGAGTTAATAACCCAGTAGATATATGGCCTATGGTTGAATATTTTGGCATTGAGAAGACATATAACACCGCCATGGAGGCAATTGTTGCAGATGAGAATGTGGATTCAATGATCGTTGCGATGGACGTTGGCCCCTTCTGGGGAGATTATGAACCGAATTTCAAAAAGCTCAGATCTTTCGGAAAGCCAATTTACTTTGTGTTAGAAGGCGACAGAAATGCGGTATTTGAGCAAAAGAATAAGTTTGAGAAAAACAGATTCCCAGTATATTCGAATGCGATTGATGCTATTCAGGTTCTCGGGAAAGTTACAAAATATGCCTTAAAGAACTATGATCCTCTACGAAGATAAGCCTAAATACGACAACTGGGCTAAAATCATGCTTTCATTCGCCCCCTCGCTAATGTTACTGCTCATAATTCTGATTGAATACGATTTGCTCCCGACTGAAAGCGAAGAAGAAGCGATGTTTGCAAAACAGATACTGTTTGCCAGCATAGCCATAATTTTGATCCTATACTGGGCTATTTTGCCCAGAAGGTTCGAAATCCACGAAGATAAATTGAAAATTATTTTTGGCTTTTTTACTTACAGCATACCTCTGCAAGATGTTGCAGAAGTCAGAAGAGCTGAAAGCTGGAAAGCATTTGCATACAAAGGTTTAAGGTTCACAACTTCTATTGGAAACATAGTCGAAATAAGAAAGAAGAAGGGAATTAGCATCGTGATCTCTCCATCGAATCCCGATCTTTTTATCGAGTTTCTAACGAATGCTTTGAAAAGAGAGCGAAAAGCTCAAAAATGAAGTCAAATCTATGAGCTTTGATTAATCATTCGGATATTAATTGGCTATCTCCTTTGTAAACCAAAGAAACACAAGAGAAGTAATATATACCTTCCAAGACCGCATAGAAAAGGTGATCGCATGATCTCAAATGGTGATTTCATTAGGCTCAGCTACACCGCAAAGCTCGAAACTGGAGAGGTTATAGACACAACGAGTGCAGAAGTAGCTAAGGAGAGCGGAATATTCAACGAAAACACAAGATATGGAGACATTTACGCAGTGGTTGGCGAAGGGCACGTGCTAAAGGGTCTGGATGAGGATCTTGTTGGCAAAGAAGTGGGATACAGAGGAGAAGTAAAGATCCCGCCAGCAAAAGCCTTCGGAGAATACGATCCAAACAAAAAAGACTCCTTTAGCATAACAAAGTTCAAAGAGAAGCCCGAGGTTGGGCAGAGAGTTAGAATTGGTGACAAAATTGGAACCGTTGAGAGAATAGTGGGACGCAGAGTAGTTGTGGACTTCAACCACCCACTTGCTGGGAAAAACGTAGTCTTTGAATATGAGATCAAAGAAAAACTTGAAAAGTTGGAAGATAAGCTTAAAGCTCTCTTTGTGATTCACACTGGTTTAGAAGTGAAGAATTTGGCTGTTGATGGCGAAAAAGCAACAGTTGAGGTTTCAAATGAAGCTTACCTGAATCAGCTCTTCCTTTTAGGACGCTACAGAGTTGTCAGAGATGCCTTCAGACTTCTTAACTTGAAGGAAATTCAAATCGTTGAGAAGTTTGAGAAGAAGGCTGAAGAAGTGAAGAAGACTGAGGAGACTAAGAGCGAAGAAGCTCAAAAGACTGAGTCGTAGAGAATTTCGATCAAATCAAGAACTTTTATCTCAGCTTTTTTTGCCTTTGCAGAATCTTCGAGCATTACAAGGCAGAATGGGCACGATACCGCCAAATAGCTCGCCCCAGTTAATAGTGCCTCCTGAATTCTCTGTGCAGAGGGTTTCCAGACGAAATCTCTGACGATTCCACCGCTTCCACCACCACAGCAAAGCGAAAGCTCCTTATTTCTCTGCATTTCGACAAATTCTACTCCCGGAACTGCTTTAAGCAATTCTCTCGGCTCAGAAATAAGCTTGTTGTATCTTGAAAGATAGCAAGAGTCGTGATAAGTCACAAGCCCTTCAAAGGGCTTTGAAAACCTAAGCTCTGCATTTCGCACCTTATTCAGGAGGATCTCGGTTATGTGGTAAGCTTCAATCCCGTAGTAATTCTTAAAGGCGTTATAACAGTGAGGGGAAATCGTTATGACCTTATTTACCCCAAAAGTCTCAAATCTTCTCATGTTGTCCTCCTTAAGCATTCCAAACAGCCCCTGCTCCCCCAAAGCCCTTACGTCGTTTCCACAGCAATTCTCCTCTGGAAGGATCGCAAAGTCTACCTTTGAGGCTTTTAATAGCTCAATAGCCTTTTCAACAACCTTCTGCACCCTTTGATCATAAGCTGAGCACCCTATAAAAAACAGATATTCGAAGTTGCCCTTTTCTGCAATTTTTGCATCAAAATTTGGTCTTTTTACAGCTCCGAATGGATTTCTGAATTTTTGAATGTTCTCAAGCATTTGTCTGAGCTCTTTTGGGATTGATCCTTTTTCTATCACTTCGCTTCTTGAATTTATTATGAAATCTACGAGTTTTATCCCCCTTGGACATCTTTGCTGACAGATCAGACAATTTGTGCAGTTCCAGAGCTCATTACTCCAGAAATCTTGCTTATTTAAAAATCTTGCAATTGCTCTCCTGAGATTCATGTTGTATCGCATGCTACATGAAGATGAGCAAACGCCACACTGAATGCAAGTTGAAAGCATGAAGTTTCTTCGCAGTGAAGGATAAAGATTTAACTATTAAGCCTTAGAGCAATAATTCAAAAATAAAAAATTAGAATCCGAATGCGGACTTAACAACTTCGAGCACGTTTATTCCATTCTGGGCCAGAATAAGGTTGAGCACCGCACCAACGATTGCCCCCGCAATAAGCCCTGCAATGGCTTTTATTTTAATTACGAGAATTACTGCGATGATCAAAAGCACGAGTGTGGAGACAGCGCTGATATTCCTAAGCGTTTCCTCAACTTCAATAAGAACGTTCCCCAAGAAGCCCAAAAGCGTCGTTATGGTGCTCATTCCGAAGAGAAAGCCTATTATGAAACCAACCGCCGTAGCCAACTGCATAATTTATGTTACTCTCTGAGATTTATATTTTTTGGTTATCATTCACAAGCTACTGATCGCTTTCCATCTTTCTGATTGTGTGCAAAATTCTTTGCAAAGTCGTGAAAAATCCGAGTATGCAGAGAAGCCAGAGTGAAGCTAAAATCCCTCCAAAATCCTTTAAAAGGATTCCAAGCATTATTATTAGAATTCTCGTATCTCTACCAGCAATTCCAACTTTGCACTCTATGCCCTCTTTTTCCGCCATAAGCCGTGTCATGGAAACGCTGAGAGTTGCAAAAAGGGCGAGAAAACCCTCAATCCAAAGCTGAGAATAAATTGCGATTGCAAAAATTAGAGCGAAATCAACAAAGCGGTCGAACAATCTGTCAAGATACGCTCCTTTTGCCGAAACTCTGCCAGTAATTCTTGCGAGATCGCCATCAACGCAATCCAAGATTTGTGATATTAGAATTAGAGCCACAGAAACGAGGGGATTGTAAAACAAAACAACCGCAGATATGAGACCAACTATAAAAGCTAAAGTCGTTATAAAATTTGGAGAGATTTGCTTTTTGCTTATTTTCACTGCTATGGGCATTGAAATCCTCCTGTAGACGAGATTTGTCAAAATATATTCCCAATTTATATTTAACACCTCCGGACAGTAAATTTTAAATATTTGGGAATATAAGTGTTTCTATGAAAGCAGTTATACTTGCCGCGGGCATGGGGAGCAGATTGGGGCATTATACCGAGCAGATTCCAAAGTGTATGCTTAAAGTTGGCAAGAAAACGATAATAGAGCATGCCATAGAGGTTCTTTCAAGCTTTGGAATTAAGAGCTTCGTGATCGTTACTGGACACAAGGGGAGAAAACTTCGAAAATTTTTGACAGAGAATTTCGATCTCGATTTTACTTTTGTCCATAACCATGTGTATCGCGAGACAAACAACATATACAGCTTTTATCTTGGCATAAAAGACGTATGGGAAGACGTTATTCTTCTGAATTCTGACGTTTACTTCCATCCCGGGATCTTCGAAAGGCTATATTTAGCTCCAATTAACAGATTTTTGCTCGTTGTTGACGATCAAAAGCCTTTGGGAGAAGAAGAAATGAAGGTTGTGATTGAGAACTCAAAGATCTTAAGGATAAGCAAGCGAATTCCGCCAAAGGAAGCGAATGGCGAATACATCGGAATGGCAAAGATTCCGGAGAAGTATCTCGGGTTGTTAAAAGAGTGTGCAGAGCAGATTATGGAAGAAAGTGGTGCGGGAGTTTTTTACGAAGACGCAATCCAGCAAATGATCGAAATGGGAAATGAAGTTCATTACGTTTCAACACAAAAAATGCCATGGGTTGAAGTGGACTTTCCACATGAGTTGAGAATTGCAAAAAGAGTTTACGAAAGCTTTAGGGCTCACCGTTGTCAGATCTAAAACAAAAAATTAGAATGTCTTTATAACTCCTTCTCCCTTCACATTCACATCTCCAACCCAGCCCTTCTCAGTCTTTTTGAAGGTCGGAAGCAATTCAAAGCTTCCCTTGATCCTTATCTCTCCGCCTCGCATGTCCCCGCCGACAAAACCGCACGAGCCGTGTATCTCGATTACTCCAGCACGCATCTCGGTGCCAATGAAGTCGCCAGCATTGCCCTTGATCACGATCTCGCCACCATTCATCTTCTCGCCAACGTAGTTCCCTGCGTTGCCCTCAATGACTATTTTGCCAGCAGTCATGCCGACCGCGTCGCCGTAATAAGCACAGCCAACAAGATTGCCTGCATTGCCCTTAACAATTATTTCACCGCCCGCCATTTCGATGCCGAGCCAGTCGTCTGCGTTGCCCTCAATGGTTATTTTGCCACCACGCATGAATGCTCCGCAGTTAGCTCCAACGCTCCCCTTTACAACGATCTCGCCATCAACCATCCTTGCTCCAATCCACTTGACTCTGCTGAAGTCGCCGTCAAGGATTAGCTTCTTTTCATCGCCTTGCTTTGCGACTTCAAAGAGTTCTCCAAGCTCAACGACTTTGTTGCCATAGTAAACCTTAAACTTCTTTACTTCGTCAACGCTTCGCAAGGCAAGCTCTGGCGTGAGTTCAGCTTCAACGCAGACTTCAAAAAACTTCTTAGGCTTTATTACGACTGCCATTTAAACCACCTCGATTCTTGCGGGCTTCTTAATCCAGCGCTCCTCGACACCATAGTTGCCAAGCTGGACGCTGTAGTAGTTGAAATACTCCCTAATGTCGGGCATTACCGCCTGAATGTCTGCTTTCTTTGTTGCGTCAACCCAGAATGTTCTTCCATAAACTTCTTTTACAAGCTCTCCGCCCTTCACAATGATTTCTCCGCCCTTGATCGTGTATTCAGCACTCTTAAACATCTTATAGACCTTTTCGAACTCCTTCGAGGTGTCAGTTTCCAGAGGATTGAGGTTGTAGATCGCTATGTCCGCGTCCGCTCCAATGCCAAGATGACCTTTGTTTTCAAGTCCCAAAATCTTTGCAGGCAGGCTTCTTGTCATGTGTATTACTTCGTAGAGTGTCTTCTCAACGTCTATGCTTGCCAGGCCTGTTGCTTTCTGAACGTAGGCATTAACCTTACTCAACTCGCCCTCTCGCATTTTCTTGCTCATCAGCATCGCCATCACATACGGATACTCCGTGAATGGACCGCCATTTGGATAATCTGTCGTTAGCGCGACTTTGTTGCTGTCCACAAGCAGTCCAAGCTCCAGGCCAATAGCCCACTGCAAAGCATGGACTGGATTGTTTGGCAAGTAGCCTATTGGCACTATTCCCGCTCCAGTTTCAACTTCGGTGTCTTTGTTGCTCCATCTCGCTCCAATGAGCTTGTGCAGGCTGAACTGGAAAGGAGCGTCGCCAGTCATTGCGGTTGCATGCCCAAATATCGGCTGACCCATATCGATTGTAACGTTGTCCATCGAGTTCACAACTTTTGCAATCTCGGCAGCACCACTTCCAGCATCTCTCCAGCTACTACCAGCGTAGGCGTTGAACTGCACATGCGTCACATGGAGCACCTGCCTTTTGGCATTGCTGAATCCCTTTGCGAGCTTTATTGATTCGATCGTGGTCTGATAGTTCCCGGGCACTCCAAGGTTGTTGCAGTGCAGGTGCACAGAATGAGGTAATCCGAGTTCTTCGTTTGCCTTGATGAGCCAGGTTATTATTTCCCTCGGAGTTACATTGAATCCGGGCACCTGATCATCAAGGCTTTTTACGTTTCCACCATACATCCAAGCCTCAACGCCTCCGGGGTTAACAACTTTGACTCCAAAGCCTTTGCTCCTCTCAATTGCCCAGGCAACCAGTGCCTTGAGCTTTTCCATGTTCTTTTCTTCAATGCACTTGAATACAAGGTGCCAGTTTCCGAAAACAGGCAGAGCAGCTTTGTCGATCATTGGAATCGCATCGAGCTCTTCATGGGTGTGCAAGGCTCCTATCGGGGGCTGAGCAGCTTCAAAGCTCGTTGTATAGCCCATTTTTGCGTATTCATAACCAATTGCTGGAGCTGTTAACAGAACTCTTCCTACAGTTGCTCTAAACTTGCCCGCGATGTTTCTGACAACTCTCATTTCCTCGGGACGCATTGTTCTGCCGGTGTTGATCTTGCTTCCAGCAATGTGAGCATGCATGTCAACTCCGCCAGCGACTACAAGCTTTCCGCTTGCGTCAATTACTTTACATTCCTCTTTCTTGACTTCATTTTCTTCAACGATCTTGCCATTCTTAATGAAAATGTCCATTTTCTCTGCGTTGATTTTGTTCTTGGGATCAACAACAATTCCGTTCCTTATCCAGAGCATTTTTTCACCCCTTCAGCTTTTCAACTCTCTTTAGAATTTCCTCAAGGATCTTTTCGTCAGTCCAATAGCTCGTTTCAATGATCTTCTTAACCCTAAGCGGTATGCAGTCCATTCTGTAAGCAGTCCCTTCTGCTTCAATGCCATACACCGCTGAAGGAATAACGACTTTTGCAAGTAGCGTCGTCATGTTTGGATAGGGATCGATCTGGATCACGGGGATCTGCTTCAAATGCTTCACCGCTATCTTTGGGAAGTGGGCAACTGGATCTGAAGCAACTATAAGCGCAGCATCGCAATCTTTACGCTTTAAGACTTCCACAGCTGAGAACTCGGCAGGAGAAAATCTTGGATAACCACGACTGAAGTCAATCGCATACTGGTAGCCAACTTCCCAAGCTGGCACTTCTCCAGCGCCAACGACATTGTAATGCCCCCTCATTGGCCAGATTACCCAGCGAGTAGTTCTATTGAGCAATTGAATCAGCTTTATAGCATTCTCAACGTTCCTGTCTCTACCTCTTGACTGCGTCACTCCAAGACCATATAAAATCGCTCCATACTTCGCCTTTTTCATGATCTCCGCAAGCTCTATGAGCTTCTCCTTTGCAACTCCACCAACTTCACTCGGCACAACTTCAGCATTTCCGCTTATTATTGCCCTCAAAGCTGAAATTATTGCGTAATCGTAGCCCGGTTTGATCTGAACAAACATGTCCGCCATCTTGGCGGTCTTTGTTGGTCGAACATCAACCACAACCACTTTTCTCTGCTTTCTATCTTTCACGAGCAACCCTTTTGCAGAAATGCTGTATCTTAGCCCATGTCTTGGGTGTGCTTCAGCTGGGTTTGCTCCCCAGAAAATCACAACATCCGCACGGTTTTTTATAGAGCCAAGCGTAGCTCCCGGCAATCCTTCTTCGATCACGGCCAAAGTGCCCGGAGCGTGGCAAACGCTTGCGCACTGATCATAAACCCCGCCAAGCTTCTCCGCTAAGAGCACGCCAACTCTTATCGCTTCGTTCGCAGTTGAAGCCCAGCCGTATAGCAAAGGCTTCTTTGCATTCGCAAGAATTTCAGCAGCTTTTTCAATTGCAGTTTCATAGCTTACTTCTTTTCCATCGATCATTGGGGCTTTTATTCTCTGTTTTTCGGCAAATTTACTGCTTCCAAGTCTGCAGAACTTCTTTACCTTTTTCTTTTCGGTATCGAATTCACCATCATCGCAAACACTACCACAAAATGTGCAGATCACGTCCTCCATTTAGATCGCCTCCAGCAATTCTTTAACCGTTTTAACTCTCTCTCCAGTCTTTTCGATCTTTGCCTTTACTCCTTTGAACTGTGGCATTCCTGTGCCATCTGTCGTTGGATCGATAACCATGTTCGCATAAGGGCCCATCGGTATGAAAGCAACACCTCTTGGGACTTCACCTTTTTTTGCAAAAACCACTACCTCCCCAAAATCTGTAGAAACTTTAACACTGTCGCCTTCCTTAAGGCCAAGCAGTTTGAAATCCTCCTCATTGAGCTCTATGTAACTAACAGCTTTAAAATATTCTTCACTTAGTTTTTCCTCAACCGTAGCCCCCTGATCAAGCGTTCTACCAGTTATAAGCTCAACCACCACCATAGCACCACCAGAATTTTCAGTTTAAATCTGAAGCGAAGGTATATATAACGATATCTTTTCTTAACTTCTGTTTAGATTAGAAACGCTTAAATAGTAGACTATATCATGATAATAATAAGGTGATCGAATGGCTAGGACGATTACGATAGCATCCGGGAAGGGTGGAACCGGGAAGACCACGATCACGGCCAACCTTGGTATAGCTTTAACTCAGTTGGGTTATGACGTTACGATAGTTGACGCAGACATAACAATGGCAAATTTAGAGCTAATTCTTGGCATGGAAGGGCTTCCCGTTACCTTGCAAAATGTCCTCGCTGGTGAAGCAAGAATCGAAGAAGCAATTTACGTTGGACCTGGTGGAGTAAAGGTTGTTCCTGCAGGTGTTAGCCTTGAGGGTCTTAGAAAAGTAAACCCCGAAAAACTTGAAGAAGTTTTGGCAAGAATAGTTGGTAGCACTGACATAATGCTACTTGACGCTCCTGCAGGACTTGAAAGAAGTGCCGTGATTGCCATAGCTGCCGCTCAGGAGCTATTATTAGTAGTAAATCCAGAAATCGCCTCGATAACAGACGGCTTAAAGACGAAAATAGTTGCAGAAAAGCTTGGAACTAAAACACTGGGTGTAGTAATAAACCGCATGACTGGCTGGGGTATAGACATGGCAAAAACTGAAATCGAAGCTATTTTGGAAGCAAAGGTCATAGCCACGATTCCAGAAGATCCTCAGGTTAGAAAATCGGCCGCATTTGGAAAGCCAGTAATTCTTAGCGCTCCTGACTCACCGGCTTCTTTAGCTATAAAGGAACTTGCATATGCCATAGCTGGAAAGAAGAAGGAAGTGCCCCCAACAGTGTTAGCAGCAAGAAAGGAGAGCGCGTTAACAAAAATGCTAAAAGTATTCAGAAGAAAGAGGTGAAAAAATGGAGTTTATCTTCAACGCCTCACTTTTAGTTTTGCTAATCTTCAGCGTCATACTAAATATCGTGCAGCTTAGAAAAATAAGGAGTCTTACCAAAGAACTAAAAGAAGTCGGAACAAGGGTAACCGTTACAAAAGATGAACTCGCAGAGATTAGAAGAAGACTTGAAAAAATGAAAGGGGAGCTATAAATTCGAAGAAAATTTTAGCAAAAGTTTTTCTACTATCATAACAAAATAAATTGGGTGTGTTGGATGAGGAGATTTGACTGGAAAAGATTCAAAAAGAAGGGTTTAAAGAAGATTCTTAGCAAAGATGAAAAAATGCTTGAGGAGAACGTTCAGGAACTAAAGCCTCAGAAAGGAGGAAACATAAAAGAGATCTCCAAAGAAGTTCTTCCTGAAGAATGAAGATCAAGTTTATTTTTATTGGTTTTGGAAAGAGGGAGGAGACCCTTGAAATAAATGAAAAGAAAAGATACTCCGAGATTTTGGAGGAAATATTAAAAATAAATCCGGAAACTGTAGTCTTAGTTAAAGATTCAATGCCTGTCCCCATAGACGATTTTGCAGAGGAAGGAGAAGTCACTGTGATAAGAGTGATTTCCGGTGGTTGATGCTGTCAATAATGATTTATGCTTATGTAAATGAATTAAACATGTAAAAATTTTTCCGTGATGAGAGAAAACTTTTTATAGATAGTATCCCAACAAGTAGTGATGCAAAAGGAAGAAGTGCTTGTGCTCCATTTGGTGCTCTTTAACATTAAGAGAATTTTAGAGAATGCGGGTTTAGCAAACGGACATTTTAAAGCCTATGAGGCTCTTGGAATAAATCCTGTGCAGGTGAATCGAAGCAAAGCCGACCATAAGAAGGCAGTTTTACTCCTTTGTAAGGGTATTTCCGAAATTCTAAGAGCAACGAATCCGGAAAAGCTGTCTCAAAATCCAAAGCTCAAAGAAGTCCTCGAACCAAAACTCATTGCTCGTTAAATCTGAGCACCATGTAGTAAGCATCCTCACCATCGCTATAATAGTTTGGAATAGTTTCTACTATCTTAAAACCAAGCTTTTCGTATAGTTTTTGGGCTATTTTGTTTGAAACTCTCACTTCTAGTGCAATTTCTTTCTTTCCCTTCTCCCTGAGTCTCTCAATCGCTCTTCTCATTAGGTATTCACCAATACCGCTTCCTCTGAACTCTTTCTTGACTGCAAGAGAAATTATCTTCCCTCTCAGCTTATCTAACTCCATGGTAACAACGTATCCCACAATCTTCTTACCGATGTCAGCGACGAATATATCGCTCCCATAAGTTAGATAAATATACATATCAAAGGACGGGTTTCTCGGATTGAATGCTTCACGATCGATTTCGAGAACTTCATTAAAGTCCTTTGTGGTGTATTCTCTAACTACCACTTGCACAAAAGCTTATACTTCCGGGGGAGAATATTAAGATAATGCTTCGCCTTGCAGAGTTCATAGCAAATAAATACAAAAAAGTTGCAGAGATCGGTATCGGGAACTACACAGAAGTTGCAGAGTTCCTGATCTCGAGAGGCGTGGATGTTATCGCAACAGATATAAGGCCAGTCAGAGAAAAAAGGTTTAAATTTTTTATAGATGACATCAGAAATCCCAATATTCAGCTTTACAGTGATGTGGAACTCGTATACTCTATAAGACCACCACCAGAACTATTTAGCTTCATCAAAACACTCGCAAACAAGTTAGACGCTGACTGCATTATCAAACCACTTTATGGAGATTATGCAGATACTGAACTCGTGAACTATAAGGGACTGGCGTTCTATCTATGGAGACGAAACAATTTCTAATGAAAAAGTTTCTTGAATATTACAGAAAAGCCAATATAAAAATGCCAAGACAGTTCGAAAAAAGAGAATTCGCGTTTGTCCCATTTGAAGCTTTCCCTGATTTTATAATGCATAGACATCTCTCTTTCTCTTCACTCGAAGACTTCAGGAACTACGTGATCTCAAGCGTGCCAGCCCACGTTTATTACTCCTCGGCGTATTATGAAAACCCCGAAAAAGAGAGAATGGAAGAAAAAGGTTGGCTCGGTGCAGATCTCGTATTCGATATCGATGCAGATCACTTACCTTTGAAAACAAACTCAATAGAAAAAGCCCTTGCAGTCGCAAAAGAAGAGGTAAAAAAGCTTCTAAAGATCCTAAAACTTGATTTTGGAATAAAAGAAGTGGAGACTTATTTCTCTGGTGGCCGTGGATACCACGTGCACGTTTGCGATGAAGATTTTTTAAAGCTCGATTCCAGTGAAAGAAGGGAGATAATCGATTACTTAACGCTGAATAATCCCACTGTTCTTCGAAACGAAAATATTGTGGAATCTAATGTTGCTACAAGAATTTACACGTATTTCAAAAGAAGGAAAAACTTAGAAGGAAAAGAACTCTTAAAGGCGCTCAAAAAGCCAGAAAAGATCTTTGAAAAGTTTAGGATACACATCGACGCCCCAGTTACCGCAGATGTGAAGAGGCTAATAAGAATGCCGGGAACTCTTCATGGAAAGACTGGTTTGATGGTCGCAAAAGTTGAAGATATTGATTCTTTTGAACCTTTGAGAGATGCGATTGCTTTTGGGGAAGACAAGATGAAATTAAGGATTCTAAAAAAAGTGAAAATAAATCTTGGTGGAGAAACACTAAATCTCTCTGCTGGTGAAATTGCTGAAGTGCCGGAATTTGCGGGTATCTACCTGCTATGCAGAAGTTTTGCTACACTCTGATTCGAGTATTTTGATAACCCTGTCATTTTCCTCTCTTCTACCGATGCTCATTCTTATGAAGTTGCCCTCAAGTCCCAATAAACCAACGAGATTTCTAACCACAATCCCTTGCTCTAACAGTTTTTCAAAAAGGTGTTTTTTAGCTCTAAAAAGAATAAAATTGGCTTCTGAAGGATAAACTTCGAATCCAAGCCTTTTCAACTCCTTATAAACTCTTTCTCGCTCTTTTAGAATTTTTTTCTTAACTTCAATATAATAGTCAATAGATTTTAATGCCGAAATCGCAGTGGCAACGCCCGGGCTGGAAATCGCAAATGGAAGTCTTACCTTCTCGATGGCTTCTACTATCTCTTTACCTGCAATCGCGTAGCCTACTCGCATTCCTGCAAGCCCAAAAAATTTGGAAAAGCTTCTCAAAATTACCACATTGTCAAACTCATACGCCATATCAAGTAAATTACTCTCTGCAAATTCTGCATAAGCTTCGTCAATTAGGAGATATTCAGAATTCTCTGCAATTTTTTCGATTACTCTTTTTTTAACAGTGTTTCCGGTGGGATTGTTTGGAGAACAAATAATAGATAATTTTGGCTTTTCTTCCTCGATGAATTCCGGAGTTATGGAGTAGCCGTCATAAACAGGAAGCAAAATGGATGCATTTCGAAGCATTGCATAAGAAATATAGAGAGAATAAGAAGGCATTGGAATAACTACCTTATCAAGTTCATCTAAAAGAACGTCACAAACCCGTGAAATCAGCTCAGATGATCCACAGCCGACCGCTATTCTTTCAGTCCCAAACCCCACATATTCAGATATGGCCTCCTTTAGTTTTGAATACGAGGGGTCAGGATATCTACTTATTTTACCTATAGACTCGATATAGGCTTTTTTAACCTCTTCGCTTGGTTCGTATGGGTTTTCGTTTGAATTTAAAAGTATGACATTCCCCTCCGGGAAAACACCGGCATCATAAGGATTTATTATTTTCACAACACCTCTCATGGTGTAACAGTAACTTGAAACTTTTTAAATACTTACCCGCATTTTGGAGTTCCTTGTGGGAGATTAACTTTGAACTGTAATATATATTTAATATAAATAAATTTGGCGAAAGAGATAAAAAGCTTTACGCAAAAAGAACTTGTGCTCGGTTTCGAAGAACTTGTATTCATCGCAATAATTGCCCTAATTCTGCTGAGCCCAGAAAAGCTTATTGAATTTGCAAGAGAGTTGGGGAAAATTTACGCAGAATACAAAAAAGCCAAAAGAATTGTGGAACTTGAAGTTCTCTATGGAGTTTCAAGCCGTGAAGTGAAAGAAGAGATGGAAAGGAAATACACGGAGTTGAATATAACGGCTAAAGACTCTAAAGATGAGAAATCTCCTCTTCAGTGAAACCCGTTAATTCAATTACTGTCAAACCCGTCTTTAACTCCTTAGCTTCCCACTCCGAAAGCTTCTCCTTGAAGCTTTCATCCGAAAGAATTAGGCTATTACCAAATGGATCTTCCAGAATAATCGTTAGTTCGCCATCGCCTTCGATCACACTATTTATTTTCTCCAGAATCCAATCACACTTTTTCACTTTCTCTTCATCATCTTCATTCCATTTCTTAGCAATTTTTACAACGTCTGCGACCCTTACTAAAACACCTTCAAGGTTCGTTACAAAAGCCTGGCTTGCTGGACCAGGTTCGATCGAAACTCCAAGCTCTGGAATCCGAATCGTTCCAGAAGTGGAACGTATTACCTTTGTAAAAAGATTTTCTTTCTTTGCCTTTATACTGTATCTTGTAGGTTCCTTTTCGCCTAAAACTATCGAATCTGCATGTTTAAATCCACATTCGCACGAAATAGATGTGAGAAGAATCTTATCAAAAAAAGGAACTTCGTATGTGTTCACATAAAGCTTCAGTTCTCTGCCACAGATTGGGCAGGTAATCATTTACCTCCTCGGATCTTATTTCTGTCCACCTTTATACCTGCGGGAGTTACTACAACGTATTCTTCACCCAACCCCACAATATCGCCATTGATTTCCTCTGCAAGCTGTTTGAGGTCTTTGAGAATCCTGTCAAGAGTTAGCTTATCGTGTCTTACAAAGGCAATATCAGCTATTATAATATTCCCGTCATAAACTTCTTTCTTGATCCTTGGGATCTCATTCAAACCCGTTATTTCTGCGACCTTGATTAAAACTGAAGCTTTTTCGCCTATTTCCGCTTCATACTGGGCTAAGTCAAGTTCTTCGTAATCATCCAGAGCCACCTTCTCCTTTGTCTTAAATTTCTCGAGTATCCCCATGAGACCACCTAAAATTAAAATGTAGGAAAGTATTTAACCTTAACGCTTAGCCTTTAGAAGTTTCAGAACAAACTGGTAGCTCTTGATGATATCATGGCGGTGGAGATATAGCATCGGGGCTGAAATCAGAATGTAAACGAAGCTCAGAAGATAACGAGTTTCGACGGTTTGGTAAACAAATTGTGCGAGAAATAGTCCGAACAATGCGAGTGCTTCAAATAAGCTGAATCTCAGGTTCACTATTATCGCAACTCCAAGCAATGATTGCGCTGCAGTCAGCAGAAATTCTTCTCTTTGCCTGTCATCAAGCGGTAAAGAGCTTGGATTCGCTAAGGAAATGCTGTAAATCAAAGCCAAACATCCCACGAGCAGTGTCCACTGATTTACCTTTGAAGACACGAGTGTGTTGAAGCTTGCAGTCGTGCGAAGCTTTCTAACAAAATAAATGGCAACAATGAACTCGGGAGCCTCGCTTGCAAGCGGTGCGATCCACTGAACCATCAGAAATTCATCTATTCCAAAGATCCTCGCAGAATTAACAAGACCTTCTGCAAAGGCCTCGACGCTTATTAGAATTACGAATGCGGAAAAGATCAACATCAGAACGACTGAAGTTCTCCTTTTTTGGGCTGGAAAACAGCAAAGGTAAGCAGGAACTCCAACTGCGGTGAATTCCTCTCTTTCAGCCTTTGTCGCGAGGTAAACGTAAAGCAGGAACATCGAACCCAAGATGGCGGTGTCTAAAAGCGAAATGTTGCCCTTAAGTGGTATTAAAAAGCAGTAAAGAGAGGCTAAGAGCAAGACAAAGAATTCAAGCCTTATGCCTTCATCAAGCTCGATCTCCTTTTTTCGAAGCTTTAGCATTGCAACAATTGCAACAAGGCTCCAGCCAACGCCAAGCAGTAGCCTATTTGCACCAGTCATATTCGCTGCAGCGTAGTGTATGTATTCCCCGCCAACTTTGCCCGCCATCCATGTAAAATACATGTCAACCGCATATTCCGGTAGCACAGCTATCAAAGCGACGATCGCAAGGCTTAGAGATCTTGGCAAGTCTTTTTCTGCGGTTTCAGCACCCCATGAAAGAAGGAATGCTGCGGAGATGACTGCAATTCCCGACAAAAGAGCCTCTATTGGTGGGGAATAATGATAACTGAGAAAATAAGATAAGATCCAAGGGATCGTGCCAAGAATTGCAAGCAGAATGAAGATCTTCTCCTTTAGGAACATCGTTCGCAGTTAGCTCAGGTTTTAAAAATTTTTGCGAAAATTTAGAACTAAATTGCTTCTGTGGGCTTGATTCTGACATTGAGGTATATGAATGGAGTGTCAAGCACCGCAACTACGAACTTCATTGCATAGGAGGTTATGAAGATCTCAAATATCCCTTCCCAGCCCAAAGCCTGCAGGAATTCTGGATTAAAGACCACAAAGAATAGAAGAGTGAACGTAACGTTGTCTATGAACTGCGAAACCATCGTCGAAGCATTGTTTCTCAGCCATAGGAATTTGCCCTTTGTTCTCTTCTTCCAGAGCTCAAAAGCCCATATGTCGTGAAGCTGTGAGATTATGTAAGCTGTAAGGCTTGCAACCATTGCAGAAGGCATGAACTGGAAAACCTGAGCCATTGCTGGGCTAATCGTGTCGCTTTCATGAGGCTCAAATAAGACCGTTAACTGCATTATGATCGTTGCAAAGATCATTGCAAAGAATCCTGCAAGCACTGCCTTTCGTGCGTATTTTGCACCGTAGCGTTCTGTGAGTATGTCAGTTGCAAGGAAAGTAGAACCATAGATCACGTTTCCCATTGCAGTAACCAAGCCGAAGACTTCGATGATCTTTGTGACTTGAATGTTGGCTATTACTATTGCCAGAGCCATCCAGACGTAAAGTCCTGCCTTGCCGAATAGCTTAAAGGCTATGGTGATTCCTGTGAAGCAGACGATCAGGAGCAAGAAGCCAAGGATTTCGTTCAACATAGCACAAACACCACACTATGTGGTGCCTCAATTTTCTCAGCCTCGACACCCGCAACTGTCCTTCTTAATTCGAATTCAAACCATTCTGGCTTTAATTCAATTTTTTCCTCTCCAATGCTTATTTCTAATGGCTCTTTTGTTAGCTTCAGCTTTTCTGACTCGCTTAAACTGTCAACAGCCCTAATAATTTCCTTCACTCGATCTTTGAACAGAGGTCCAAGGACTGCAAACTTTGGTTTGATCTTCTTAACCTCCTCTTTCGTAACGGGCATTTCTCTGGTAATCTCTACTTCTGAGTTCGTTGCAAATTTAAGATCTAGAGCGTCGAGATTGAGCTGTGTAAAAACAATGATCTTCTTAAGCGGGGCATTTAAAGCCAGCCCTTTGTCGTGCTTGAGCTTCCTAATTGCTGAAAGAATTTCTTTCATCTCTTCTCCAACCTTTTCCGCTTCTTCATCGATCATTTGCCATTCAACGCTGGGATAGCTCTGCAAATGAACACTGCCCTTGGAGAATCTTGACCATATTTCCTCGGTTATGAATGGCGTAATTGGGGCTAAAAGCCTCAGAATTCGATCGAGCACGTATTTAAGCGTAAACTTCGCCGGATCCGATTCTTCTCCAGAGTAAAGTCTACCTTTCACAAGCTCTATGTAGTTGTCCGCAAGCTCATACCATACAAAGCTTCTTATTGCCTTAAGAGCTTCATCAAACCTGTATTTGTCCATATTCTCGCGAACGAAGGCTATAAGTCTGTTTAACTTTGAAATGATCCATTTGTCCGCAATTCTCAGCCTTTCAATATCTTCAGGTTTCTCTTCGTAATCGCTAATGTGTGTCAAGGCAAATCTTGCAACGCTCCAGAGCTTTTGCTGAAATCTGCTCGCAGCAACGACTTCTCGCCAGCTGAATATCAGATCCTCGCCGATAACACCGCTTGCAGCCCACTGACGAAGCGCATCCGCACCGTATTTCTCTACAACTTCTTCAGGGCTTATCACATTGCCAATGCTCTTGCTCATCTTTCTTCCGTCTTCGCCGAAAACGATGCCGTTGATCACGATTTCTTTCCAAGGAATTTCGTTCTCGAGAGCCTGAGAGCGAAGGATCGTGTAAAAAGCCCAAGTCCTTATGATGTCATGCCCCTGCGGGCGAAGTGAAACTGGGTATTCCCTTAGCTGAGGCCAGCCCGCAATAACAAGTGGTGTGATGCTTGAATCCATCCAAGTGTCGAGAACGTCTTTCTCACCCTCGAACTCGCTACTTCCACATTCGCAGGGCTTTCTTGGTTTTTCCTTTGTCGGATCAACAGGAAGCCAGTCCTCTTCAGCAACAATCACTTTTCCGCATTTCTTGCAATACCAGACTGGAATTGGTGTAGCAAAGACTCTCTGCCTGCTTATAACCCAGTCCCATTCCATCGCCTCAACCCAGCTCAGAAGTCTGTCAAACATGAACTCTGGCACCCACTTGATCTTCTTGGCCATCTCAACGATCTTTTCCTTGTCAACCTTTACAAACCACTGCTCCGCAGGAAAGATCTCAACAGGAGTCTTGCAACGCCAGCAAACACCAACGTTGTGCTCAACTTCTTCCTGCCTCAAAACTTTACCCTCTGCCTTTAGATCCGCGATGATCTTCTCCCTTGCCTCAGAGATCTTTAGCCCCTGATATTTCCCAGCAAGCTCATTCAAAGTTCCATCACGATTAATTATATTTCTAAGCTCAAGTCCATACTTCTTCCACCACTTCACATCTTGCCGATCGCCAAATGTGCAGATCATCACAATTCCCGTGCCAAAATTCGGATCCACCGCTTCGTCCGCAATGATCTTAACTTCATATCCTCCGACGGGAACCTTTACTTTCTTGCCAACCAAATGCGTGTATCTTTTATCCTCTGGGTTCACTGCTAAAGCCACGCAGGCGGGAATTAGCTCAGGACGGGTTGTGGCAATAACAACGTCATCTGAAAATTTTATATAATTAAGCTTTGTTTTTCCTTTCCTGTATTCGATCTCAGCCAACGCTATCGTTGTCTCGCACCTTGGGCAAATTATGACTGGATGATAGCCCCGATAAATTAGCCCATTTTTGAACATTCTAACAAAAGAGATCTGGGTCTTTGTATAATATTCAGGATACATAGTAATGTATTCCTTGCTCCAGTCTATGCTGAAGCCAAGCCTTTTCGCCGTTGCCCTCATTTTAGCTATATTCTCTTCGGTGAATTTAACGCAAAGTTCCCTGAACTTCTCCCTGTCAACTTCGTTCTTCTTTATCCCGTATTTCTCCTCAACCTTTACTTCCGTTGGCAATCCATGGCAGTCCCAGCCCTGAGGAAACATGACCTCATAGCCGTTCATTCGTTTGTATCGAGCTATAAAATCAATTATACACCAATTTAGGGCATGACCTATATGAAAAGAACCCGTAGGATAAGGAGGGGGAGTATCGATTATGTAATGTGGCTTCTTCGAATTCCAGTCAAAGTAGAACATCCTTTCATCCCAGGTTTTAAGCCATTTTTCCTCCACCTCAATGCTCCTATATTCCTTTTCCATGGTTTGCAGTCTGTGTTAAGCATATATTTTTTGCCTTTAAGTAATTGGCAAAGAAGCGAGCTGAGCAAATTAACTTCACGAAAAAACATATAAACTGCTCCAACGATATTGCTTATGATCTCGGTAGAGGAATTTAAAGAAGCATGGAAAGAGATTGAAATTGAAGAGGCTAAAAAGGGATTTTTAGCTCACCTTTGTGTTTACGCCATCGTGAACACATTTTTAGCCATTGTTAACTACCTAACTTCTCCAGACCAGCTCTGGTTCTTCTGGGTTCCCCTTGCTTGGGGCATTGGCTTGGCTTTTCACTTTGTATTCTCTCGCAACAGATTTGTGATCCCCGACTGGGAAGGCAAGGTTGCAAAGGTTGAAATGAGGGCAAGAAAGAAAAAAGAGCAATAAAATTCCCTTAGCTATGAAAAACGGGTAAAATTTATTAATTACAGAATGAAGAAGGGTCATGAATCCCGTAAAAATTGCGGAAGACATTTACTGGGTAGGCGCCTTAGACTGGGAAGAAAAAGATTTTCACAACTTCCAGACGCCACGAGGGTTGACTTATAACTCCTATCTGATTCTGGATGAAAAGAAGGTTGTAATCGATGCGGTGAAGCATAAGTTTGTTTCAGAGCAAATTGAAAGGATCTCAAAGCTCATGGATCCGAAGGAGATCGACTATGTGGTTGTGAATCACATAGAGCCGGATCATGCAAGTGGTCTTGCAGATCTTATGCGAGTGGCAAAGAAAGCGGTTGTGATCTGCTCGCAAAGAGGCAAAGAGGGGCTATGCAAGAATTTTGACTGCAAAGACTGGAATTTCATGGTCGTAAAAAATGGAGACACGCTTAAAATTGGCAAAAGAACGCTCATGTTCCTTGACATGACGATGCTCCACTGGCCTGACAGCATTGCAACCTACGTCGTTGAGGACAAGATCTTATTCTCAAACGACGCATTTGGACAGCATGTTGCAAGTGAAGAGCGATTTGCTGAGGAGCTTGGAGTTGAAGAAGCTCTGAAATGGGCTAAGCTATACTATGCAAACATCCTGATGCCCTTGGCAACGCTGATCAAGAAGAAGCTTGAAGAGCTTAAAGGGGTTGAGGTTAAGCTGATCGCTCCAAGTCATGGGGTTGCTTGGAGAGATCCAAAGATTATAATTGAGCATTACAGGAAATGGGCGGATTTTGAGACAGAGAACAAGGTTGTTGTCGTTTATGACACGATGTGGGGCTCTACAGAGAAGCTTGCAAGAGCAATAGCTGAAGGGGCGAGCAAGAATGCAAAAGTCAGGCTTTTCCACACCCGAAAGGACTCTTGGACTGAGATTGTTTCAGAAATTCTGGATGCCAAAGCCATAGCAGTTGGAGCACCAACGATCCACAATTCGCTCTTTCCACCTGTTGCAGGCTTTCTGAGCTACCTTAAGAGCCTTAAGCCGAAGAACAAGAAAGCATTAGCCTTTGGTTCCTATGGCTGGAATGGTGTTGCGGTAAAGGAGATCGCAAAAGTCTTGGAAGAGCTTGGATTTGAAACTAAGCAGTTTGCGGTTAAATTTAAGCCAACGAAAGAGGAACTTGAAAAAGCCTACGAGTTGGGGGTTGAGCTGGCGAAATGATTCTCGGAATCTGCGGTAGCCCAAGAAAGAAGGCTACAGAGTTTGTGCTGAACAGGGCACTCGA
Source organism: Archaeoglobaceae archaeon (assembly GCA_038734275.1). Lineage (NCBI taxonomy): Archaea > Methanobacteriati > Methanobacteriota > Archaeoglobi > Archaeoglobales > Archaeoglobaceae > Archaeoglobaceae archaeon. The sequence continues at coordinate 14,800 of JAVYOO010000012.1, read as the reverse complement.
GATGCTAAGCGACTTGGGCTTTGAAACAAAATTTTTTACGGTTAGGGGAAAAAACATAGGCTTCTGCCAGCACTGCGATTACTGCCTTAAGCACAAGGAATGCAAGCTTAAGGACGACATGGTTGAGCTTTATGAATTGCTTGGAAAGGCAAAAGGCATAATTATAGCAACTCCAGTTTACAATGGTGGCGTTAGTGCTCAGATCAAGGCAGTTATGGATCGTTGCAGAGCTCTGGTTGCGAAGAACTTCGATTTCTTCAGGGGCAAAGTTGGAATGGCTATTGCAGTTGGCGGAGACAGAATTGGTGGACAGGAGCTTGCAATCCAGCAGATCTTGACCTTTTACATTTTAAACGGCATGATTCCAGTAAGTGGTGGAGCCTTTGGTGCAAACCTTGGAGCAACATTCTGGAGCAAAGACTCTCTTGAAGGTGTCATGGAAGACGAAGAGGGGTTAAGGAGCCTGAGAAAAACCATTAAGAGATTTGCTGAGCTTTTGAGGATTTATGAAGGTCGCATGGGGAATAACGGGTAGTGGGGACAGAATTAGAGAGACAGTAGAAGTGATGAAAAAAGTAAAGGAGCTTTATCCTGACGTGGAGATCAGGGTTTACCTTTCAAAGGCAGGACAGCAGGTTGTTTTGTTTTACAAGCTCATGGAAGAGCTTAAAGCAAACTTCAAGGTATGGACTGAAGTTAACGCCAATGCCCCATTTCTTGCGGGAATGCTTCAGAGCGGAAAATTTGAATTTTTGCTTATCGCTCCCGCAACTTCCAACACGGTAGCCAAGATCTCTCTTGGCATTGGCGACACTTTGCTAACAAATTCCGCAATAATGGCTCTGAAAGCATTCGTTCCAGTTTACATCATGCCCTCAGATTACAAAGAAGGAATAGTTGAAACTGAATTGCCCGATGGGAGAAAAATGAAGCTAAGAATTCGAAAAGAAGACGTTGAGCACGTTGAAAGACTTAGAAAAATGGATGGAGTTTTCGTTTTGGAGAAGCCAGAAGAGATCTTTGCGGTTTTTGAAAAGCACTTTGGCAAAAAATAGATTTAATTCTACCTGAATAAGTTTTTGACAACTCCCTTTGACTTTAACGCTTCTCCAACCTTTTCAGTAACCATCAGGAATGCTGGAACTACTGTAAACGCTGCTATAAGGCTGAAAGAAATTGCAACCAACGCCAAGAAGCCAAAATCTCGCATAACAGGGAAAGTCGAGATCATCAAAGATCCAAAGCCCCCGATCATTGCAAGAGCAGATGTAGTGGTTGCTTTACCAGTGTGCTCTATTGCTCTTCTTACTGCTTCTATTGGAGATGCTTTCTGCCTCTCTTCAAGATACCTCTCAGTGATCATGATCGAAAAGTCTATTCCAAGCCCTAAAATGATGGAATTCAAGGCAATAGAGACCATTGTTTGCTTCACTCCAGAAATGAACATTATGACATTTATAACACCTATCACTGAAGTTATGGCTATAAGCGGAACAACTGCCTTCCTCACGGATCTGTATATCACCAGCAAAAGGAGCAAAATTAGAATGTATGCAACGAGGGTCATCGTGGTCTGACTTTCAATCATTATCGTTCCAAGCTCCGAGTAGATAACAGCTCCGCCTGTTAAGTAGTAGCTACCATCCCATCCATAGAAGTTAACTCCCCTGTAAATGGACTCTAAAGTTTTTTTGTATTCCTCATAATTGTCCGCAGTTGAATAGAAATGAACTGCGAGAGTGCTTCCCGCAACATATCTGCCAAGAAGCTCTTCAGGAACATTTTCAAGTTTTCCAAATTTATCTACAAGGGAATGAAGTGACTGATAAGAGTAAACTAATTCCTCATTGCTTAAGATATACTCTGCGAGTTCCTTTGATTTATCCAGAACTCTTGAATCGATTCCGTCTGTTTCAAGTATCAATGTGTATACTGTCTGCCCACCAGCAAGTTCTTCGAGTTCTCTGAATTTCTGTATCGCTGGCAGATTCTGAGGGACATACTTGTTGTAGTTTGTCTCAAGTTCAAGCATCGGGGAAACATAGAAACCGATAGCGGAGATCAAAACCGCAACTACGAGTATTCCATAAGGTCTGCTTGCAGTAAGATTTGAAATAACAGAAAGAGCTTTTTCGAGTCTTGCTTTGCTTTCTGTTTCCTTTTTCTCAGCAACCTTGCCTTTCTCGATAATTTTTAATATAGCTGGCAAAAATATTATGCTCAATATATAAGCAATTACCAATCCGAGGGAAGCGATGATGCCGAACCAAGACATTGCTGGAATGCCAACGGATAGCATCGACATGAAGCCCACGATTGTTGTGAGCAAAGCGAGAATCAGGGCTCTGCCGGTTCTTTCCACTGCAAGTTCAATGGCAGTGTCAACACCATGTCTCCGAATTTCTTCTTCGAATCTATTCTGGATCTGAACCGCATATTCTATAGACAAGCCAACGAGCATCGGCAATGCGCCATTTGTGTGCTCCGAAAGTGGAATCCCAAGCAGCGGCATCATGCCGTAGATGATTATAACTGCGGACACGGAAATCACGAGTGGAAGAAAAGCAGTGGCTTTTCGTCTCACGACTCCGCTGAAAGTCCCGAATAAGAAAAGAATCATCAAAATAACGGAAGCCATCATCGTGATTCCAAGGCTCTTTAAGATCTCACTTTTAATCTGGTATCCGAGCACTGGTGAGCCGGTTATCTCTACAACGTAGCCTGTCGGTATCTGCATTTTTTCTATGCTCTTCTCTATATTTTTTGCCAGTTCTTCCTGCTTCTTGGTGTCCATTGGTGCAAGCTGAACCATCACCATCGCAACCGTTGGCTTCGGAATCAGGCTGGAGAAGTAAGTATTACTTAGTTCTCTCAGAATCTTTTCATCTGTGGGAATGAAACCAAAATATTCTCTTATCAAAGAAGCGGGAGAATTAACGCTTTCAACACCTTCCAGCTTCTTAATTTCATCCCCCAGCCTTAGCATGAAGTCGTATATTTCGTAGTTGACTACATCGTCACCTTTTATAAGAACAAAAACCGCTCCTGTTTCCTTTACAAAGTTCTTCTCGTAAAGCTTGTATTGCTGATAAACCTTGTTGTCCTTGCTGAAGAAGGATTCTGTGCCCGAAGTCATCTCTACGTTCATCGCAGAATACATCGAGAACAGTATAATTGCGCTTACAAAAATAAATACGAGTCCGGGTTTTTCTGTGATGATGCTAAATAGTTTCATCTTCTCTTCCTGATGTAGTAAATTGCACCAGCGAGGATTACGAGAACAACGATCAAGTAGGTTACATAGCTAACCTCAGGAGACTTTACGTTTATTACAGCCTTCGAAGGTGCACTTATAACCCAGTCGCCATTCTCAGCCTTGTATTTGACTTCCAAGTTTAAAGCATATAGTTTTGGAGTGGCATCACGATCTACCGAGACTTTAAAGCTTGCATTTGCAGTTTCGCCAGGCTTAAGAGATCCAATAAAGGCTGTGTCGTCAGAAGACGAAAATGGAGAAACTATTATGAGTCTTGCAGTTGCATCTCTAATTTCTGCACTCCCTGTATTGCGAATTGTAAAAGTGAGCACTTTCTCTTCTCCTGCTCTAATTTCAGCAATTCCAAGGACTTCAAATTCTATCTCTGGCTTTACCTCGATACCAATTTTTATTGCATCAGTTTCCACATATTCGTCGCCCGCCTTGAATTTAACGTAAAGATCTGCGGGATACTTTGTTGCTCTGGCTTCACTCGAAGCTTTAAGCTTGAACACAGCCTCGAATTCTTCTCCAGCCTTGATGCTTCCAATATAACATTCACTGCTCAGCGCTGAAAGCGGAGAACTGACGACGATCCTTGCAGAAGCATCATCCAAATCGACGTTCGAAACCATTTTAACGATCAGGTCTCCCTTAGAATTGACGAACAATCTGCTATCTAAAGCTTTTATTGTAATTTCTGGCTTTGACAATACAGTAATACCGAAAGAAACCGAATCGCTTTCTTTCAGATTTCCGTATTCATCCAAATATACAAGTTTAACCTTCGCAGGATAAACTCCTCCTTTGGGGACATCAAGGGAGACGTAAAAGCTTGCCTTTGCAGTTTCGCCAGGCTTTAAGTCGCCAATGAAATAGCTTGGCTGGGAAGTGGAAGTAGACGAAGAAGTAGGAAGAGCGGAACCGCCCATCATTAAAGGAAGCATCGAAGTTGGCAGTGAAGCCATGCTCTGCGTCGATGTTTGTTGTGATTTCGGAAGCTCAATCGTGGCATAGGCATTCTTGGCGGTTTTCTTGCCAACGTTCTTTATCGTAACTTCAATGTTCCCTTTTCCTCCAGCGATCAGTTTGTCTGCTTTAACTTCCTTTACCTCAAGTAAGACATCTTTTTCTTCGATGTAAAGCTTAATCGGGATTTCTTTTGTTTTGGTTGTGTATTCAAGTTCGTATTCAGTTGCAACATAATAGCCCATTGTGGTCGTGTTTTGAATAGTGGGTATAGGACCACCTGAATAAATTAATGTGGTCGTATTTGTCCATTCTCCCTTTTGAAAAACACCATATGGTATTAGGGTTCTTAGTCTGTCTATTATCTCGTATTTAACTTTGAGTTTTAACTCCGTAGAGTTGTTGCCCAAAACTTCAATGGAGAAATACAAAGGAATCTGCTGATTAACTGCGGGGATAGCTGGAATAGTAATCTTTCCAGTCTTAACCTTTACATCCTCATTACCCTCAAGCTCGACTTCGACGTTGTAGGCTGTGAAGATCATATCCTGACGGGAGTAAAAGAAGCTTGCTTCCATGGAATTGTCATATTGAATTTTTTCAGGAATCGCAGGATTGTATATCGTTAAAACAAGAATTTTCTCCCCTTTTCCTATGTAGTTTGAATTTATCGGAGTTGTTATCCCCTTCTGAATGTCTATATAACTCACGCTTAAAACTTCGATGCTTGGTTCCCTCTCGTAATTCAAAGCAGACGCTGGAATCAATATTGCAACAATTAATGCAAGCACCGCAATAGCGGATCTCATTTTTTTCACCTGTCGTAGCTTTCAGAACGAAAGATATTTAAATTTTATGGATAACGATATTAGGATGCGATTGATAGAAGTTCTAAAATCATTCGGGCTCAGTGAATACGAAGCAAGGGCTCTTGCAACGCTGATTTCAAAGGGTGTTCTAAGTGCAAGAGAGATTGCGGAGCTAAGCGGAATTCCAAGAACTTCTGTTTACGATGTTATGAATAACCTGAAGACAAAAGGTTTTGTTGAGGAATTTGGAAAGCCTGTAAAATTCAAAGCGGTTGGCAAAGATGAGATCGTTTCAATGCTATCAAGGAAGACTGCAGAGAACCTTGAGGTGCTCCGAGAAGAGCTATCTAAGCTGAAAACCGAAGAAGTTGAAATTGTTAAACTCTATCGAGGGAGATCTGTGCTTGAAAAGCTTGAAGAACTCGTCCTTTCATCAAAAAAAGAAATAGTGGCGCTTATATCATTCATTAAACCAGAAATAAAAGAAATTCTGTCTAAAGCGAAGTGCAAGCTCGTGATAGTTTCCGAAAATGCGGATGAGATTAAAGGTGAGACTTACAAGCTCGATTTTAAAGGTGAAATAGCAAGCAGAGATTTTTCACATGGATTATTCGTTTTTGATAACTCCAGATTCTTTGCAATTTTCATAGATCACGTGTCTATAGGAATTTCTGGAGAGAGCGAAGGGATGGTGCAGTTTTCAAAGCTCATGATCGAGCCATTGCTCAGGGAGCTAAGAGAGAAAACTACTCGATCTTCTTAATCTTTGCGATAAAAAATCCCGCACATCTGTGCTTATGCGGATAGAGTCTCTTGGCTTTGCTAAGATCAAAATTTGTCAAATTAAGAGCTTTTTCACCATATTCAATGTCCAAAAGTTCAGCCTTTCTTCTTTCAAGAAGGTGCTCCACAACAAACTCGTTCTCCTCAGGAGTCAAAGAGCAGGTTGAGTAAACAAGCACTCCATTAGGCTTCAGCGAGTCGAAAGCACTGATTATCAGATCTCTCTGCAATGAAGAACAGAATACTATGTCTTCTTTGCCCCTGTCTGTTTTTCGAGTCTTGTCCTTGAAGATTATTCCTTCTCCAGTACATGGAGCATCAAGCAAAACCTTGTCTGCTTTTATTCCAAGCTTTGGAAAGTCTCTGCCGTCCATGTTTAAAATTGCAACATTCATTGCCCCCATTCTGTTTACATTGTCAACTAAAGCCTGCAAACGCTCTTTTTGTGGTTCAACAGCCAGAATAACCCCTCTGTTTTTCATTAGCATCGCTAAAAAAGTCGTTTTCCCGCCTGGAGAGGCTGAAAGGTCTACAACTACATCATCGGGCTTCGGATCGAGAACGAGCGGAGGAATACATGAACTTTTGTCCATTATATAGTAGTAACCCATCAGATACTCGGGCGTTGCTCCGATCGAGTATTTTTCTTCGACAACCTCATAGCAAAATGGCACTTCTGTCTTTTCCAGCTTAAAACCCCTCTCTCTTAGCCTTTTTAGCAGTTCTTCTTCAGACAGCTTTATAGTGTTCACCCTTATATACTTTGGAATACCCTTCTCGAAAGCTTCAACGATCTTTATAGCTTCTTCTCCAAAGAATTGGAGCCATCTGCGAATTATGAACTCATCGTAGCCAAATTTTGAAGCTATCTCCTTTGATAGTGCAGTAGAAGGAAAGTCAAGAATTTTCATAAAACCCTCGATTTTCCCGGTGGTAGGAACTTCGCTATCTCATCAGGCTTTGCAATTGCCTTAACAAGGTAAGCATTTTCTCCCGCTTTCTCTGCCAAAATTTTTGCTATCTCAACGCTCAGTTCTTCTGGCTTCTTATCGCCAATTTCAAGCTCAACGTAGTAATCAGCGTATTTCTTAACAGCACTTACTGGACCACCGATTACACGCATCTTCTCAATTTCAACTCCAATGGCACATTTAAGCTCAACGGTCAAATAATTTCTTTCTCCAACAATATAAAAGCTACCTTTCGGCAGATATTCACCAGCTTTCGCAGATTTCAAAACCTGTTCAGGCTTAACGTAGTAAACCTCGCCGGAATGCTTTCCTTCCTTCCATAAGGCTGAGTAAATTGCAGAGAATTCCGCAGTCTCTTTAAGGCTTGTTTCAGGAGCTTCCTGTCCTCTTTTCAGCACAACCACTGGCGCTCCAGGAGTTTGAGTGTGGAAAAATAGATCCCTTGGCTCCATTCTTTTCGAGACAATTTCAGCATTCATCTTAGCATTTCTACCGCCGATCGCAAGAAAGCCATCCGAAGTTATGAACCACCTATATTCTTCGAACCATTCCCTTTTTCTGCGAACGCTGAAGCCAATCTTAACACCCTTAGATTCAGCCTTTTGAATTTCTTCAATTGTCTTCTCAATTGCAGTCCTCAACCCATCAAGCTTTTCCTTAGCCTTTTTTGCCCTTTCATAGTAAATCTCAGCATTTCCATGAACACTCTTGCTAAAATCAATCTCCAACTCCTTATCAGCTAAGCGAATTAGTGCGGTTTTTTTCTCTGGATTAAGCTTAGAAAGTTCCAAAACCTTTTCACCTTTCCTTAGCTTCTCAATGATCTCATCTATTTGCTGGTAATTTGCATATATGAGCTCTGCGATTTCCTTATTTTCACTTATTTCCCTTTCGTATTCCTTAAGTGTCTCTTCCTGAATTTTAAGCCTATTTCTAAGCTTTTCGAGTTCTTCGCTTTCCTGAATGCTCTCTATGGCAATCTTTGAATAAAAATCGTCCAAAGCCTCGTTAAAGCTGTTAAAAAACTTCTTATCTAAATTCTGATAGTAAAGCAGATCCATTGGAACCACATCGTGGTATTTTCCATCTTTTAAAACGATCTGTGGTTTAAGTTCGAAATTTTTCAACCTCTCGATTTCTTCAAAAAGAATCTTTTTTTCTTCCCCACTCAGCTCTGAGAACTTCTTTTTCTTGTCTATTCCAGTCCTCAAACAGACTTCCTCAGCATAAAGACCTCCAAGTCCGGAATTCGCGAGATATCGAACAACATCTTTGCTCTCGTCCAGCTTTCTTTCAGAACTTTGTGTTCTGATCTCCTTTAAAGGCATGATAACCCGATCTTCTTCCATGAGTATTATATTACCTCTTGAAAATAATTCTGCAACGATCTTCTTTTCCTTTTCCCGCTCAAAATGAAACTCAATGATTCTATCAAAGTCTTTTTGCTCTATAGCCTTTATCCTTGCTCCTTCAAGATGCTTTCTAAGTAGCATTGCAAATGGCGTTGGAAACTTCGGACTTTCTTTGGGAAACTTCGTGAGATGAACTCTTTTCCCCGCTTCGATGATCAGATCAAACTTATCTCCCGCATAGATCTTAATTCGGATTTCATCGGGAGGATAGTGATAGATCTTTTCAACCTTACCGCCTAAAAGCTTCTGAAGTTCCTGAACGCAAGCCTTGATGTCGAACGAACTCATCTGTTTCATATCCTTAGCTATGGAATTGCAGATTAAAAACCTGTGAGGAAAAAATTTAAAAAATTATTTCTTATGTTTCATTATGCCATTTGTTGAAAACGATGGTTTGAAGATTTACTACGAGTTCTTGGAAGGCAAATCTCCAGTTCTCGTATTTGTCCATGGATGGACTGCAAACATGAATTACTGGAAGGAACAGAGAGCTTATTTCGAAGGAAAGAATGCAATTTTATTTATTGACAATCGGGGTCATGGAAAGTCTGATAAACCGAAGGACTACGAGCATTACAAACTCGACAAATTTGTCTCCGATCTCGATGCAGTGGTTAATTCGCTAAAGCTGAGCGATTTTGTGCTTTTAGGACACTCTTTTGGAACAATGATCTCAATGAAATACTGCAGTGAACACCCAGAGAAAGTTAAAGCCCTCGTCTTAGTCGGAGGTGGAACGAGGATAAAGACTTTCCACAAGCTCTTTTATCCAGTTTCAAGGTTCTTCTCAAAAATTAACTATAAGAGTTCTGTAAAGCTTGTCATAAACTTATCATTTACAAAAGAAGCAGTGGAATTGAAGGATTGGGCGATAAAGCAAGTGCTGGAAAACACTCCACGGTATTCAGCGATGAACGGCTACAAAACTCTAACCAAAATAGATCTGAGAGAGGTTGCAAAGAAGATCGAGAAACCTACGTTGATCATTGTAGGCGAAAAAGATGCTCTACTCCCAGTCGGAAAGTCCAAAGAATTAAACAGACTGATCAAAAATTCAAAGCTTGTGGTTGTTCCAAAAGCCGGGCATTGTGTTCAGCTTGAAAAGCCAGTGGAAGTTAATAGAGAAATAGAGGAATTCTGCAAAAAGCTAAAATAAAATTACTCAATTACTTAAAAGCTCTTAGCGTGCTCGAAACCACCGCAAGGATTGCAGTCATTGCAAGGCTTAAGTAAGTAAGTGGTAATGTTAGCATTCTTTCTGCGATCCCGAAGATTGCAGAGTAGAGTATGAAGCTGAGCCAGAATGCCAAGGCGAACAGTAATGAGAAGATTATGGCTTTTTGTAGCTTTTTGAAATGAAGCCTATTATTAAGCCAGTGATTACAATGCCGATCCAGTGGAAGAACGATATCACTATCGCTAATGCCAATGGAATGAATTTAGCCAAAGACAATCCTATCACCCCTCAAGCTGAAATCAAAGCTTTTGTATTCCCCTTCTGCCCATAAAAACAGCTGGTCATCGTAGTGTTTGGAGAAAAAGTTTCCTGAATTTCCGCCCGGGATTACGCAGTAGTCCTTATCGAAGCTCACTATCATTCTCCAGCTACTTCCCGCCTGATAAATGCCTCCAGCGAACTCAATACTTCGATGGAAATTGAACACCGTGTTTTCGTCTCCGCTCATCGGAATCTTTGGATAATCGAAGAATTTTACAACCCTGCTGAAAGGATGCTCCATATTAAGCTGGTTGTAGTCACCATAAACTCTGTAGCCCTTCTTTTCGATTTCCTCAACTGCGAGCTTTAAAGCTCTTACCGCTATATCCTGCCTTTTTTCAACCTCTGGAGTCCTTTTGTCGTCGAACCACTCGCTATCGGGATCTAAATTCTGGAGAACATAAAGGCTTGGCAAATACTCTTTGCTGAGCCCAGCGGAGAAGAACTCATCAAAGGTCTCGTTAACGAAGTATTCAAGCCATATGGCAAATATTAAAGCCCCTTCTGAATCCTTTTCCATCTTTAAATCCCAGTTTTTGAGCTTTTCAGCGTAGCCCTTCGTTTTATCGTCCATAAGAGCATAGCTTTCCATTATGAAAGGAACGAAGAACTCAGCAACCTTTGACTTTGTATCTCTCTGCATCATCATGAAATCCTCTACCGTGAGCTTTTTGCTGGCGGTGAGATTGTCGAGCATCTCGTAGATCCTCATTCCCCTATAGGGATCAATGAAATACATTGAATCGCCAAGATAATGCTTTGAGTATCCAATTTCCTGATTCGCAGTGGCTATGTAGTCTGGATTTATCGCATGCGGGATTTCTTCAAATGGTATAAAGCCTTCCCAAGTTGAGAAGCCAAAAGCTTTGAAGCCGATCCATTCACCTTCTCCAGCGGATCCGTTGAATAAAACATTTCCAGCAACCTCTTTACCATCTATAAGCCTAATTGGATACTTTCCAGCGGGATAATACATCGTGTTTCCGTAGATGTCTGCATAAACAACATTCTGCCCTGGAACACAGAAAAGCTTCAACCCTTCGATGAATTCATCGAGACTCTTTGCATAGTTGTATTTGTAAAGTGCAAGGGCTTCTGTTGTGTTCGTGAATCCAGTCCAAGCAACAGCAACTTTAAAACCATCCCTTTCGATAAGAGCTCCGTGAACTGTTTTTTCAACAATCACTTCTCTTTCTTCAATTCCATTTGCAGTCTTCACCCTGATCTTCTTTATCTCTTTCTCAGGCTCAAGCCAACTTCCCTTGTATAGGTATTTATCGCCGTCCCAGACGTAGTAGTAGAAATCGATTACATCCGCGCCGACATTCGTATATCCCCAAGCCAAATAGTCGTTTTTGCCTATTATGATCATTCCTATGCCTGGAAAAGCAACACCTCTGACATTCATTCCGTTAAGATTTAAATGCATCTCATACCAAACTGGCGGGACTGTTAAGAGCAGATGGGGGTCGTTAGCAAGCATTGGCTTTCCGTTTTGCGTGAACTTGCCAGAAACAACCCAGTTGTTAGATCCTAAACCTTTCTTAGATTCAAAATTGCTTAACCAGTCAGCAAATGATTTGTTGATTCTGAGTATCGTATAGTTATGCTCCAAAGAGCTTGGATAAAGCTCAAGAGCTTTTTCTCCAAGTTTTTCTATGATTAAAGCCCTTCTAATATCCCAGAAATCTCCTGTTAGCTCCCAAGCGATTTCCTTTGCTATAAGGAGTGTGTCAACTGGTTGCCATTTTTCTGGCTTATAATTTGCGAGCTGAAACTCTGCTGGCAGTTTTTCAGTCTCTATGTAGTAATTCACGCCTTCACTGTAGGCTTTGAGCAATTCTCCGATGTGAGTGTCCTTTAAACCTTCCCAGGTAATTTCAGCAGCCTTTAAGAAATCCATTTTCTTGTGGAAAACGTCAGATTCATAGAAATCCTCACCAAAGACTTCGCTAAGCTCACCCTTCATCAATCTTCTATGAAGATCCATCTGGAAAAGCCTGTCTTTTGCCTGAATGTAGCCAATTGCAAAAGCCAGAGCTTTTTCGTCAGTGGCAACGAAGTGCGGAACACCGTATTCATCGTAGTAAACCTCAACCTTGCCGTAAGGATTCTTGACCTCTTTTTTTGTTTCAAAAGTCCATAAAGTTCCGCTGAACGGGGCAAGCATGTTTAGATAGCCACCGAGAGCATAGAGCATTAAAAAGAGCACAGCTAACGGAATTAACCCAACTTTTCGCATGATTTTTAAAAATTTTAGGAGTATTTAAAAATTACTCAAATTACTAAGAGCATAAAGATCGCAAACGTTCCGCTTTATAAGCATGGAAGCCATTCCCAGATTTCCAACAATCATAGGATCTCCTCTCAGCTCTTCATATCCTCCAAGCTGGGCATTTGGACCAGTCGAAAGAATGCTTTTGATATCAAGAACTTCTCTAATGTAGCAACCATGTCCATTGTCGTTGAGAACGTATTCGTTATCAATACTGCCTTCCAAGAATTTTTCAAAAAACCATCGGGTGTATTCTCTCCCCTTCTCTCTGAGAACGTTCGTGTGGTGCTCAACGATTGCTTTGATTTCCCAATCCCTATCGATTACTGCAGCAGTCGTATGGGAATTTCCAAAGTTTATCAGCAATGCTGGAAGCTTGGAAAAATTAGCCAAGCCAGATATTGCTGCAAAAGAAGTATCAGTAACGAAAACTTCTCCTTCGCAGAAGTCCTTTATCGATTGCAGAGCATCAAACATTCTGTTAAATTCTATCGGTAGCTCTCTTTCGCTGAAAAGCATTCTCTCGAGATACTTTTCCTTCTCAATTATTTTTCTGAACATCCTGAATCTAAAAACCCTGTTGCTCTCATTCGGAGCAAATCCGTGATCTTGGACTGCTACAGAAAAAAGCTGAGGCATCGAGTAGCCGATTTGATCTAATAACTTTGAAAAGAACTCCATGTCCACGTCTGCTGTTTTAATCTTAAAGGCACTTGAGCTTTCGGTTATCACAACGCCCATTTCTCTAACTTTTTCAAGATTGTCCGCAAAAGTTAACGCAGATCTCTGCGTTGCAAAAACTCTAAATCCTTTCTCAATGTGTTTCTTCACCGCTCTCGCTATCGCTCCTCCTCCCATCGTGTAGCCGTAAAGGAATAAGTCCTGATTTGCTCTCTCAATTTTTCTAGCAATAATCCTCGTTGGAGAAGGCAGAATGGCTTTTGGGCAATTTCTAAGGTTTTTCTCTGCAAAAAGCAAAAAATCTTGCGTTGTTGAGCCGACATCGAGAGTGAAGAGAGTATCCATAATGAGAGCAATCCAAGAACTAAATAAGCTTTGTCAAATCTCTAAGAAACGCTGAAAAATCCAAATTAGAGAAATAAGCAAACGAAGCGATTCCAAGCAGAAGCACTGCAGTATTTATTGCAGTATTGTTTGACTTAAAAAGCTTCAGGGCGTATTTTTTCTTTGAGAATGGATAAAGAGGAGCAAATTTCTGCACAGTTAAAAGATCTGCAATTAGGTGTGCAAGGATGCTTAACAGGACTAAAAAAGCAAGCAAAAAGTTCCTTGAGAACATGAAAACTCCTATTGCCACAAGAGAGGCAAAAGTTATGTTATGAGTATATTTTCGGTGTTCAAGCCTTAGCACGAGGTCTATATCAGGAGAAATAGTCAAGGCGACTGCAATAAGAATTGAATTCAGATCAAATTTTGCTAAAAGTGGAGAAAGAATTAAAAGGGCTAAGCCTATGTGCCCTGGTCTATTCATATAAAAATTTTATATTTTACCCTTAAGTAGCTCAGCACCCTTTTCGACAATTACTTTTGTGTCTGTGGGCAATTTCATCGAAGCCCTTCTGAAGGCTTCCTTTGCAAAATCGAAATGCTCGGGCTTAACCCAGATCGACATGAGCTTCGTTCCGGGCTTTACCTGTGCTGCTCTACCAACTGGGCGACCGTAAGCTGCTCTCATTCCCTGAGAAACTCTGTCCGCTCCAGCTCCGACTGCCATTTTATGCTCCCTCAATATATGGTGGGGATAAATTCGAACCTTCAACTTGTAGTTGTTCGAACCAGCGGATTTTGCGATGAACTTATTTGCAATAACTCTCGCAGCTTCGAGAGCATTATCTCTAATCTGAACGGCATCTTTAGCTACAAGTGTAAGCATGACAGGGAAATCCGCCTGTAAGTTCCCCATGTCAAACATCTTTATTCTCGTTCCAGGAGCGCCATCGATATATTCAACTCTTGTGTATGGTCTCTTTATTCTCCTCCACATCCTCGCTGGTTTTCTTGCCATGGAATTCAAAATTCGTAGTGTGCAAATAAAATTTTCTACTGCATACCCTCATGACAATAATGGGAAAATCTTTTATTCTTTAAGATTTAAGATACGTTATGGCAACGAAATTCAGAATAAGAAAACAACCCACTGAACTAAAAACCCGTAAAGAACAAAGAAGTATTTTTGATTTAATCAAAAAAAGTGCTAAAGAGGAATGGCTTGACGAAGAGGCTTCAAAAAATCTTGCAAAAAAGTTAATGCAGGAATTTAAACCTCCTGAAGGCTGGTTCAAAGTTGAAGAATATCCTATCTTCTCTCGCTTCGTTTTCGCGAGTGCTCACATACTTTATAATGACGAAGAAAATGAGTATGGTTATTTCGTTTATGAGCCGCCGATAACCCCGGCTGAAATGAATCTTGTTAAAGAAGTTGTTCAAAAGCTGGAATACTACCCGGTAAAACCACAAGAAGTAAGAGACAAATACAGAACTCTGAGATCGAAAGTCAACATGATTTTAGACGATTTCAGAATTAAACTTGAAGGGACAGATTACACACGGATTTTGTATCATATAATGAAGAAAACAATTCTGTACGACCGCATCACGCCACTTATGTTCGATCCAAACATTGAGGACATATCCTGCAACGGCTACAGAGTTCCAATTTACATTTTTCACCGTAAGTATACAAACCTCAAAACAAACATCGTGTTTGAAGATGAGGATGAGCTTGATTCCTTTGTCATAAACCTTGCGCAGAAGTGTGGGAAGCATCTTAGCGTTGCTGAGCCGATGGTTGATGCTACGATGCCGG
>JAVYOO010000011.1 GCA_038734275.1 Archaeoglobaceae archaeon | reverse complement strand
ACTTCCAAAGCTCTGGAAGAGATAAGGAAGCACAGAGGCTGGAGCGTGAAGGAGCTGAGTGAAGAACTGCTCCGCCGTAGGAAAGTGCTGGAGTTCATGGTGAGTCATAATATAAGGGATTTTAGAAGTGTATCCAATGTCATTCACACCTACCAGATTAGCCCAGAAAGAGCAATGAAACTGCTCGATATTCAGGAGCTTTGAAGATCTACACAATAGGTCATTCCAACAGAGACTTTGATTCTTTTATTGTTCTATTAATTAAAAACGGGATAGAAGTTATTGTTGATGTCAGAAAAATTCCAAAGTCGAGATTTGCACATTTCAGTGAAGATTATCTGAAAAAAGAGTTGCCAAAGTTAGGAATTGAATACACTCATTTCCCCAAGCTTGGGGGCTTTAGAAAGAAAATTCTAAAAGATTCACCAAACACTGCAATAAAAAGTCAGGGTTTCAGGAACTATGCAGACTTCATGCTTACGAAAGAGTTTGAAGAAGAGATCAAAAAAATCATTGAGCTTGCAAAAAGCAAAACAATTGCATTGATGTGTGCGGAAAGATTTTTCTGGAAGTGTCACAGAAAATTTCTGGCAGATTACCTGAAAATGCGGGGTTTTGAAGTTATTCATATTATTGATGATGATAAAATCATGCTGCATGCGCTCAGCAAAAGTGCTCGGATTGAGGGGGGAGGGTTGATATACGATATCGAGAGATAACAAATTTTGAATACTCCAGAGTTGATAAAATTTTTATTATCACTACCAAAATCCAAATTAAGTGTTTCTTGTAAGCTTAACTCGACCAATCGACATAGAAAAGGGTATAGTGATGAAAAAATTTATATAAGGGTTTGTTACAGAGGGTTATGACCGGAGGAGATCGAAATGGAGTTGCCCCTCGCACCAGTTGAGAGACTTTTGAAAAAAGCCGGAGCAGTTAGGGTAAGTGAAGATGCAAAGTTAGAATTGGCGAAAGCCATTGAAAAATATGCGATGGAAATTGCTAAGAAGGCAAATGAAATTGCAAAAAATGATGGCAGGAGTGAAAGTTGAGGATATAAAAATGGCCGCAAAGGGTTTTAAGTAGATTTTTTTCTTTTTTTACAATTTTGGTAGTATACTAATGGGTGAGGGACATTGCAGTTTGCAACGCAATTTTGATATGTTCGCATGGTATCGCAAGCAGGCGGTGTGTATTCAGAACCTTTTCCCTTCATTCCCGCAATGTGCTCTATCTGATACCTCGATTTCTCCTCATCGAAGTCAGGCGATTTTTTAAAAAGACCAAGAATACTTTCCACATCCATACCAATGTTTAGCAAAAACGATGTTAGTGCAAATCTCGCTGAGTGAGGCACATTCATTCCTTTTTGAAGCTCACTGAGAATTTCAAGCATGCATGGGGGCAAACACTTTAAATCTACTTCTCCAAGATCGAACTCAAATTTTTTCTCCTTTAATGCAATGCCTCGCAGTTCTCTTAAGTGTGGCTCCAGAAAATCGGAATAAAAGTTAACTTTTTCGAAGATGCGAGACCGAAGAAATTCCTCGATTACTCTAACAACTTCCACCTTCGAAGTTTTTACGTATCCTGAAACAAGCTTCCTATTAACCAGCCTCCATTCATCACTTTTAATTCTTGAAGATGCTCTAACATAGCTCGACACATGCGTATCCCAGCCCCTGAGCTTTATGCCCAAATCCAGAGCAACCAATCTGACGATCTCATCCAAATCTTCTCTTAAGGCTAGTGAATACAAATTCGCTTCTTTTACTGCAAATCTCATTCTTACCCAATCTTCAAGATTTGAAACAAGAATCTTGGCACTGATATAACTTAACAGAGATACTTTAGCATTTCTTTTTATTCCCTCATCTGTTCCCAGCCCATATGAAAACTCACAGTTCTCAAAACACTTCATGCAAAGATTGCAGCTCTCGAATTTTCTGATGCTTTTACAATTAAAACATTTTAAATCGCAGCCCAAGCAAATAAGACTTCTTAATGGTTCTTTTTTAGAATGTTCTCCTTTAATGGCATTCAAAATGGACTTCTTTCCCATTTCAATTGCCTCAGGGAATTTTTCAAGTTCTTCTACAATATTTAGACCTCCAAACACTGAAATCGAACTTTTAAGAAAGGGATAGGCTGAAATGATCTGAAAAAGTGGTAAATATTTCATCAACTCTCTACGCGAGGAGCTAAGATGAACTCAACTCGAACCTTACCACCAACGAGCTCAAAAGAGAACCTTCCAGGATAATTCGTGCCCAAGTAAATCGTAAGTAAATCTCCCGCACCTGCAACCTTACAGAATTCCTTTAAATAATCCAAACTGAACATGCTCCTCGCTTCTCCTCCATTAAACTCCACAAGCTCTCCACTGGCCATTGTAAATACCATCCTCTCAACATCACCTTTCGCTTCAATCGTAAAGCTATTTTTATCAGACTTAAGAACTATGTGCTCACTCACTTTTTCTGTAGCTGAAATAGCTTTCTTAAATTCTCCAGCATCAAGCACAATTTTTGCAGGAAGGTTCAGCTCTGGAATTTTTGGTTCTTTTCTAATTGCTGAAGGATCTATCAGCGAAAGGCTATAATCAAGACTGCCTGACTTTATCCGCAAAGTTGCGTCATCTATAAGGGAGAGTTCCACGAGATCTTTGGCACTTATGCTTTTACTGATCTCAAATATTCGGTTCATGTCCACCCCGATCGTCTTTTCAGCATCAATCCTGTAGCTTTCCATACTTTCCTTTGGCACATCCACAATCACCATTGCAACGTTCGAAGGATCTACAGCACGAGAATGAACACCTTTCGATAAGAAGTGCATTCTGCACTCACTCACAAGAACAGTTATAGCCCTCGAAATCGTTTTCAGTATTTCCCCAGACATTATAACCTCTACCATAGCCAAACTTTTTTTGGTCAGTTAATATTTATTTTTTTCTGCAAGAACCATGATTTGAGTTAGCATAAATCCGAAAAAGTCTTATACTTCTTGCTGATAATAATTATCATGGAATTTGATATTTACTTCTGGAAAGATCTCGTCGACAAAATGCTTGCAGGTGTATTCATCGCTGATGATACTTTAAATCATCTATATACAAATGAGATATTTTGCATAGCTACAGGATACTCAAATGACGAACTCAAAAAAATGACCGTTTTCGATTTGGTTTACAAAGATGATACCGAAAAAGTTGAAAAATATATAGAAAGAGTAAGAAAAGGAGAAGTCGTTCTTGATGAGATAAGATACGTCACTAAGGATGGAAGAGTAAGATGGGTTTACGGTTTGTTTAGACCATTTGTGTATAAGGATAGACAATATGCTATAGGGAATTACGTTGATATCACGAAGGCGAAAAGACTTGAAGAAATGCTCAAAGAAAGAGAGGAATTCTATAGGGTACTCGTCGATAAATCTTTCGCCGGAATATGTATTATACAGAAAGGAAAACTCGTATTTTTTAATCAAAGCTTTGCAAGAGGCATGGGATATACCGAAGAGGAAATGAAAAATATTGATGTTTTCCAAGTTATTCATCCCGAAGACCGGGAAAGAGTTTACAACAACTACCTAAAAAGAGAGGCAGGACTTCGAGAAGACGAAAGAGCGGTTTATTGGAAAATTATAAGAAAAGATGGTAAAATCAGATGGATAACCGCAAGAGCAACGAGGATAATGTATAAAGGTGAACCTGCAGTTTATGTAACTACTCTTGACACCACTGACCTCCAAGAAACGAATGAAGAGTTAAGTAGAAAAAATGAGTTTTTGTCTCTTCTTTCGAAAATGCTTAGACACGACATATTGAACGATTTGGCAGTAATTCGAGGAGCAATTGAGGTAAAAGAAGATGCGATGCTCGAAATGGCACTTTCAAGAATTGATAAAATAGTGGAAAAAATTAACGACATAAAGAACCTCGAAGAAGCGATGGGTAAGCTCAGGCCCATGAATGTGGCGGAAGTGATTAGGTGGGCGGTGGATAAATATGCTGAGCAGGCCGTTTTCAAACTGAGCATCCAAGATGTTTTTGTAGAGGCAAACGAGGCCCTGAAATCCGCTATAGAAAACATAATAAATAATGCGATACTCCACAGCCAAGTTAGCCCAGTAGAGATAACTATAAACGTTTTCAAAGAGAGAGACGAATGCATAATCGAAATAGCGGATAACGGAGTCGGAATTCCCAATGAGATAAAAGAGAAAATTTTTGAATCAGGCTATTCGAGAAGGGGAGGAGGTTTGGGGCTATACTTGGTTAAAAAGATCGTTGAGATGTTTGGTGGGAAAGTTAGTGTAAGAGATAACGTCCCAAGGGGAGCTTTATTTGAGATAAGGCTCCCACTGAGACCTCAAATCGAAGTTAAAGAATGAATTTTTTAAGATTTTCTGGGATCTCTTCATCGCCCTCGTAGCCTAAAGCCTTGTCGACCGCATGCCTTGCAATGTAGCCCGCGACATGCAAAAGGGTTTCGTTAAACTCAGGATCCTTTTCCATGCTTGCGGTGCATGGATAGCTGTGATGAGCCTCGCTTACAGCATTCCATAGCTCTCGCGTTGTGTAATCTGTGAAATCAAAGCCTCGAAGCTTCACTCCAATAAACCAGGCACAGCCACAAGGCTGACTTCTTAGAATTCTGACTTTTCCTCTTCCTTCTTCGATTTCGATCTCGAATTCAGGATAACCAATGCCAAATTCTTCAATAAATCTGTCTATGGTCTTCTGTCCACTTTTTCGCATTGAGCAAAAAGGCTTGGGAGCAAGAAATTCCAAGCCAAGAGCTTCACATTTCTCATTCAATTGCTTAGCAAGCCCAAGTGTGCACCATTTGGGCTCCTCAACTGGAACAATGAGTGCGGAAACCTTTCCAGCCAGCTTTTCTGGCAAAGCTGAGAGAACGTCTGGATGTAAATTGATCGCTATTGCTATGTCCGCTTCAGGAATGAACTTTGGTAAAAAATCGTCGGCGTTCTCAATAAAGCTTGGCATTGTTTTTGGATCAACCATTGAAAAGCTCGCAATTATGTTCTTTGAGAAGCTGTAAAGCTTTTCCTTGCAAAGAGTGCATGAATTTATTCCGCAGGCTCCAAAAGAAGGGCAGGAGTTCGAGTAGTTCATAAGATTTGCTATGAATCTCTCACCAAAGAATCCGTAGTGAAAAACAATCAGCCTTAACTCTGACTGAAACATGAAAGACGTTCAGTTAAACTGAAGATTAACTTTGCCCCGAAAGATTTAGGAGCGATCTGACGATGTTCTCCCTCGCCCATTCCTTCTCGCTAACGGTTTCCATTAACAAAGCCTTCTCTGGAGGGTTTGGAAATACCGCATTTACGATTTCTTCAATGCTTTTACCCTCTTTGTAAAGCTCCTCAGCCTTTTCTTTAAGCTCTTCAAGGTAAGCCAAGTAATCCTCAACCGCTTCCCTGGTTGAAAATCCAACACCAGTGTATGCGAAGTCGAAATCGTAGCTAAGCACCCTCTCTATCGATTTAATGGTCTCCAAGAGCCTCTCTTCACGCATGCATACAATTTGCCCCCTTGTAACGACAAGATCACCGCAGAAGAGTTTTCTGTCTATGAGGAAGCTTACATGGTCAAAGCTGTGCCCGGGTGTTTCTATGACTTCGATCTCCTTAAAAGGCATCTCTTCTAAAGGCTCAGCAATCACGGGAGTAGGCTGTCCCCAGACGATCTTTCTATACTGCAAAACCTCTGGCGGATCTCTAAGGATCTCAAGTGACCTTTTTGGAGCAAACACTTTCATAACTTTTTGAAGCTCTATGGCACCACCGCTGTGATCTTCGTGGTAATGTGTGATCATTAAAGCCTTTTTGTCCTTAAACGCCTCAAAAACCTCTTTTGCTGTATGGGGGCATCCAGAATCGAAGAGGAAGTCTTTATAGACATAGAAATATACCCAGTAGAGAACTCTCCCACCGCCAACGTCGGTTCCACATTTCACAACTTTTACACCTTCGTGTTCCGAGGGTATGAGCATATCCTTAGCCTTCAAAAAATGATAAATAATTTTCGAAAATTGCGAGACAGTTTTTTAAATACAAGATCCACCATATTTCATGATTCTGATCGAAAATGCAAAAGTGCTACGCAATGATAAGCTGATCTCCGCAAATATTCTGATCGAAGAAAACAAGATCGCAGCAATAGGAGATGTGAAAAATAAAAGCGATTACGTGATCGATGGAAGGGGACTTGCAGTGATCCCGGGGCTTTTTAATTCACACACCCATGCGGCGATGACTCTATTCAGGGGCTACGCTGACGACATGCCGTTGCAAGAGTGGCTTGAAAAGAAGATCTGGCCTGCTGAAGCAAAGCTGAATGAAGAAGTTGTTTACTGGGCTTCAAAGCTTGCATGCATTGAAATGCTGAAAAGTGGAACAACTTTTTTCCTTGACATGTATTTCTTCCCCCAAGCGACCGCAAGGGCGGTTGAAGAGACTGGAATTAGGGCATGCCTCTCTTCAGCCTTCTTTGATTTCTTTAGCAAGGATCTGCTCGAGGTTAATCTAAAAAGAGTCGAAAAGGAGCTTAAGGAGCTCAAGAACTTCAGAGTTCTAAGAGCTATAGCCCCGCATGCGGTTTACACGGTAAGCCTTGAAGGTTTGCAAAGGGCAATGGAAATTGCTGAGCGAGAGAACATATTTGTGCACTTCCACCTTGCAGAAACCGAGAAAGAAGTCTTGGAGTTCAAGAAAAAGCATGGAAAGGGAATTGTAAAGGCATTGGACGAAATTGGATTCCTTAGCCCGAGGCTAATTTCAGCACACTGCGTCTGGCTTGAAGGAAGCGAGATCGAGCTAATGGCGAAGCGTGGAGTTAATGCGGTGCACTGCCCTGCGAGCAACATGAAGCTTAGTGTGGGCAAAGCTTTGAATTATCCTGAAATGAAAAAAGCTGGGCTAAACGTGCTTCTTGGCACAGATGGGGCGGCGAGCAACAACTCCCTTGACATTCTTAGGGAAATGAAGTTCTCCGCTTTGCTTCAAAAATTTTATTACGGAGCGGACTCATTTAAGGCGGTAGATGCCTTTAGAATTGCCACAGAAAATGCTTCGAAGGCTTTTGGAATAAAAGCAGGCAAATTAGAGGTTGGCTGGCTTGCAGATCTTGTGCTGATCGATCTCAGCAAGGTTTCAATGACTCCATGCCACGACTTAGTAGCAAACCTTGTTTACTCTGCTTCAAGCGAATGCGTTGACACGGTGATCTTGGATGGAAAAATAGTTGTGGAGAATGGCTATTTCGAAGGCGAGGAGAAAATTCTGGAGAGATTCTCAAAGACTGCTGAGAAATTCTTCGCTGGATTGGTTTAGAACATAAGATCTTCTTTTTTCGTCCCATTCAAGCCCTATGAGTTTTTTCATTAGCTCTTCGGAGACTACGTATAGCTTCTGCTCTCTGCAAACATCGTAGAAATCCGACAGGCGAAGGTTAAGCCAGTCAAATTCTTTAAATGTGCTCTTCGAAACAACTCTGATCGTTTTATCTCCAACTCGCACTCTAAGGCTTTTCTTCGGCAACTCCTTTCTGAGTCTCCATTTTGCCACAGTTATCGGCTGAACACTCCTTATTGCGGTTTCAACGTCAAAGCCTTCAAGCACAACCTTCAAAACGATCTCTGCGATATGGTTAATCCTGTCAGGCACACCTACTATGTCGCCTCTTAGCTCAATTCTTCTCCGATCGCATTTTATTCCCGCTCTTTCGAGCTCTTCTCCAATCAATGCAGTAAGATCTCTGTTCTCAGCCTTGTCAACAATACCGCCAATAACGTAGCAATCTGCTTTTTTCTGATCAAACAGTTTATCTCCTTTTGGATCGAGCAGAACAACCTCTTGGATCCCTTTGCTCAGCAAGAAATCTTCAAGTCTTTCGCAGTAAACCCCAACGCCAAAGTCTTTACCAGCAACTATTAGCTTTTCATCCCACATAATTTCCCTCACAACTCCCAGAGTCTGAACTACCTGTAAGCCGATTTTTCTCTTTTCTTTCTCCGAATGAAGATCGTAAAATCTACAATCGATGGCAATAAATGGGAAATTAGCTTCTCTAATTAAATCTTCTTTTGAAAAGAGAATTTGACCGTTTTTTCCTACATAAGCTTCTGGTGGTTGGTGCTGGATTTTTCCATCTAATGTAAATGAATGGTGTAACCCTCCATCCCCTTTAAAAACCCTCGCCTTTCCATTTGCTACAGCAAGTGCCATTGCTCTTATGGGATCTTTTGATTTCGAAATTTCCTTTATGGTAGTCCCGATTTTTTCAACTCCAAAGTCTGAGAGCTTTTTTATGAAAAGATCTCGAAGTCGCACAGAGAACTCTGAAAACTATTAAGTAAATAAATTTAAGCACAACTCAGTTCGAGATCATGTTTTAAACTTCACTAAAAATAAAAAATAAAAATTCAAAATAGCGTCTTCAGAGTTTAAATTTTCCATTGTTGAATTTATGGCCATTGTTGTCTGCGAGAAGTTATTGTAAATTGCCTGTGACAGGTCCCAAATGCAATCCAAGGTTTATTGAGGTTGTAACAAAAGAAAACAGCAAAGACATTGCCACTCCTGCCACATTCATTAAGCCGAACATAGATGAGAGCAGGGCCATGAGAACCTGCGAAGCACAAAGTATCATTGAAAACGCTAAGAGTCCAAAAGAGAGTGCTGGTATCAACACTGCCAATGGAATCACTGCTATGCTCAGCATTAATATGGGTATTGTGAGTAGTAGAATTATTATCGTCATAGCTCTCTTTCCAAAATAATTTATTATTTTCAATAAAAAATAAAAATAAAATGAACAAAAATAGAGTTGGATTTCATCTTGAAAGAAATAGATAAACTTCAAAAAGTTTAACTCTTTCCTCAGCATTCTATAATTGTGAACTATAACGAAATCGTTGCGAGAATCGACGGGATGAGCTGTGCAATGTGTGCAAAAACAATCGAAGAAACTCTAAAAAGATTGCCCGGAGTAATTGATGTGAGCGTTAACTTGGCAACAGAAAAAGCACGGATCGTTTTTGATCCCTCAAAGATTGGAATTGAAGATCTAAGAAATGAGATCGAAAAAATTGGCTACAAATTCATTGGAGTTGAAGAGACAACTGAAGATGAAAAAGAGCAATTAAGAAATGCTAAGAAAAATCTGGCCATAGCGTGGATCTCGGGAGTCTTTCTTTTTGTCTCCAAGGATCTTTTAGCTCTCGAAATCCAATTAGCAATTGCAAGCTTTGCAATAGCTTATGCTGGCAGAGAGATCTTCAAGAAGGCATTTGGCTCTATTAGGCGAGGAATGCTCACAATGGAGGTTATGTATGCGATCGGAATAAGCTCAGCCTACATTTCGAGTATATTGGCAACACTAAGGCTAATTCCGAGGGATTTCAACTTCTACCCAGAGAGTGTAATCCTTATGAGCTTTCTACTCCTTGGTAAATACTTGGAAGCAAGGGCAAAGAGTAGAACGGGAGAGGCAATTAAAAAACTTTTAGCAATTCAGGCAAAGGAAGCAACAGTCATAAGAAATGGCGAAGAGCTAAAGATACCAGTTTCCGATTTGAGCATTGGGGAAGTAGTTATCGTTAAACCGGGCGAAAGGATTCCTGTAGATGGAATTGTGGTTGGAGGAGAGAGCTATGTGGATGAATCGATGATCACGGGCGAGCCATTGCCAGTTTTCAAAAGAGCGGGAGACAGAGTTGTAGGTGGGACTGTCAACCAGAATTCAATACTCAAAATAAAGGCTGAAAAGGTCGGAGAAGAGAGCTTGCTTTCGCAGATCATAAGAATCACGGAGCTTGCTCAAAGCTCAAAGCCAGAAGTGCAGAGAATTGCAGACAGAGTTGTAGTTTACTTCATACCCGCTGTGTTGTCAATCGCAATCATTTGCTCCCTTTACTGGCTCTTGGCAGAGGGTTCACTTTTTGCTTTCACAACTCTGCTGAGCGTTATTGTGATAGCCTGTCCATGTGCCTTTGGCTTGGCAATTCCAACAGCTATAACGGTTGGACTTGGAAAAGGAGCGGAGAAAGGAATTTTAATAAGAAATGCGGAGGCTATTGAAGAAGCTACAAAAAGCAGAGTAATTTTGTTTGATAAAACTGGCACGCTGACTAAGGGAAAGCCAGAACTTGTGAAAGTCCTTAGCTATGGGCTGTCAGAAGAAGAATTGCTAAAACTTGCGGTCTCAGCGGAGAAGTTCTCAGATCATCCCATTGCGAGAGCAATAATGGATAAGGCTAAAGAATTAGGAATTGAACCATTGGAGCCAGAAGAATTCACAGTTTTTGCTGGAAAAGGCGTTTTAGCTAAAATTGATGGAAAAGAGGTTATTCTGGGAAATTCAGAATTTCTTAAAGAGAAGGGGATTAATGCAGAAGGAGATGGAGTATTTCTAGCAGTTGAAGGCAAAATTGCGGGGCAATTTGTGATAAAAGATGAATTAAAGGAGAACAGCGTTAAGGCGATTGCAGAACTTAAGAGAATGGGATTTAAGGTTGGAATCGTAAGTGGAGATCGAAAAAGCGTTGCTGAGGAGATTGGGAAAACTCTTGCGGTTGACTTCATTTTTGCAGAGGTTCTACCGACCGAGAAGTTTAAAGTCGTTAAGGATTTTCAGGAAAGGGGAAATGCAGTGATTTTTGTTGGAGATGGTATAAACGATGCTCCCGCATTGGCTCAAGCAAACGTTGGAATTGCAATCGGAAAAGCTGAAGACATAGCTGTTGAGGCTGGAGACATTGCTTTGCTAAAAGATGATCCGACAGAAGTCGTGAAGGCGATAAAGTTGTGCAGGAAAATTATGGCGAAGATCAGACAAAACCTCTTTTGGGCGGTTTTTTACAATGCAATACTTATTCCGTTTGCGGGTGGGCTTTCATTCCTTCTCTTCAGCATTCCTTTCCGTCCAGAGTGGTCTGCGGGAGCCATGGCTATGAGTAGCTTTAGCGTTGTAATGAATTCATTGTCTCTAAGAAGAGAACAGATATAGGTGAATTTTTTAAACCTCATGATTTCTTTTGCACATGGACGTGGTCATAGGACTTGAAGTTCACGCTCAGCTGAACAAACTTAAGAGCAAACTCTTCTGTTCATGTCCTACTGATTACCATAAAAGCCCCCCAAATACCCACGTATGTCCAGTCTGCCTTGGAATGCCTGGTGCGATGCCTGTTATAAATAGAGAAGCTATAAAGGCAGCGATAAAGGTTGCCCTAGCTTTAAACGCGAAGATTCAGCCAATGACCGTATTTGACAGAAAGAACTACTTCTACCCTGACTTGCCCAAAAACTTCCAGATAAGCCAATACGATCGACCTTTAGCTCTTGGAGGCTACGTTTCTATCGAATCCGACGGCGGTGAAAAGAAGATTTTACTTAGAAGAATTCACATCGAAGAAGATCCTGGAAAGCTCAGTTACAAAGGTTCGATTACCACTGCAACTTATTCCATGATCGACTACAACAGAAGCGGGATGCCACTGCTTGAGATAGTTACAGAACCAGTAATTGGCTCACCAAAAGAGGCAAGGATATTTCTAAACAAGCTAAGAATGATCCTTGAGTATCTTGACGTATTTGATGGCGAATTAGAGGGGGCAATGAGAGTTGATGCAAACATCTCGATTGCTGGTGGAAGCAGAGTTGAAGTTAAGAACATATCTTCCTTTAAGGGAGTTGAAAAAGCTCTGAATTACGAGATTTTGAGGCAAAAGAATCTGCTCAAGCGGGGCAAATCGGTTGTTAGAGAAACAAGGCATTTTGACGAGGCTCAAGAAATAACCGTATCGCTACGCAGTAAGGAGGAGGAGCAGGACTATCGTTATTTCCCGGAGCCAGATTTGCCTGTAGTTTTTACCTCAGAGCTGATTAAGGAAGTCGAAGGCACACTTCCAGAAATGCCTGAGGAGAAAAGGGAGAGGCTAAAGAAGCAATACGGTATAACTGATAACTATGCCAAGGTTTTAATTCTCGACTTGAAGATGGCGGATTACTTTGAAAAAGTTGCTAAGCTAATTGAGCCAAAAGTGGCGGTAACATGGGTTGTTGACATTCTGAGAGGGGAGTTAAACTACAGGGACTGGAGTTTCTACGAATGCTTTGAAAAATTAAAGCCTGAGGAATTCGCCAAATTGCTGAAGTTCTTTTTAGAAGAAAGAATTACTGAAAAAGGTGTCGTGGAGGTAATACGAACAAAGCTCGACAAAGGAGGGGAAATCGAAAATATCATAGCGGAAAAAGGACTATTTGCAATTCCAAAGTCTGAGATCGAGAAGTTCTGCAGAGAAGCGATTCAGGAAAACCCGAAAGCAGTTCAGGATTATCTTGGTGGAAAGAAGCAGGCTTTGAATTTCCTTGTTGGGCAGGTTATGAAGAAGACCCGCGGAAGGGCGGATCCAGAAGAGACTGCAAAGATAATCGCAAAGATGCTCGAATGAAGCTCGCAGTGATTGTTCCAGTTTCACCCTTTGAAGAGCCAAAAGTTGTTGAAGAAAGCATAAGACATGTAAAAAGTCTTGGAGTGGATAAAATTGTTTATGTGATTGATAAAAATGGTGAGAACGATAAAAGAGTTGAAATCGCAAAAAGCATGGGTGTAGAAGTATTAGAAAGAACAGGAAGGAGAGGGAAAAGGGCGGGAGCTATAAACGATGCAGTTCGTTATCTCAGTGATTTTAATCCAGAATTTGTTCTAATAATGGATGTTGATACCAGAATTGACAAAGAAACCATTCAGAACTGCATTTCTGAGCTTTTAAAGAATAAAAATGCCTACATCGCTTCTGCAAGACGCTATATCTACAACGCAAAAAACCTCGTTTCTGAGACAATTGAGGCAGAGTATCGGCTAATAAACTTCCTGCTCTCCAAAAGTGCCTTCAAGCAGTTTAACGGAATGATTGGTGTGCTAAGATATGAAATGCTTCGTGAGGGTCTGAACGAGAAGGCGATGGCTGAGGATGCGGACTTCGCAACGAGAATGCATGCAAAGGGATTTAAAGCTATACTTGTGCAGGGCAGGGTTTTTGAGCAGGCTCCAATGAGCTGGAAAGATTTCTTCAGCCAGCGAAGGAGATGGTATTTCGGAGGGTTGCAGCTTTGGAGATACAGGAAAGAAATGAAAAAAGCGGAGCGAATGGTAAAAATTTCGTGGTTCTGCGCCCTTACGCTTACTTATGTTCCAATAATATTCCTGCCAATCATGCCCATTTCGATTCCAGCGCTATTAGCCTATTATCGCAAAATCTCAAAAATAAAAGTTTTCTTGGGTCTTGTAATCTACGCAATTGTCCTTCAGGCTTCGGCAATTTCCGCTTTTTTAGATTATATACTCAAAAAGGAGGCTGAATGGAATGCGATTAAAAGAGCTTAGCCTGTTAATGTTGCTCATTATCCCAGTTCAGGGATTAGAAGTGGTTGTTATTTTAAAAAATTACGATGGAGATGCCAATTTGAGAATTTTCAATGAAAGTGGGCTCTTTGCTGAAAAAACTGTCAAATCTGGAGAAATACTCACCTTACCCGAAGGAAACTATACCTTCGAGTTAAACGCACTGAACAAGACCTTCATTAAAAGGCTCGCTTTAAAGAGTAACGAGACGCTTGAGTTCAACCTTGGATTTACCAATTCAACCCAGAACCTGAATGTAATGCTCCACACAATAATTAATCAGAATGGAAGTGTTGACGAAATCATTGTTGTGTCTAATAGAGGAGATTTGAATTTTGAAGGAGATCTGGAAGTTCAGATGCCAGCCTTTAGCAATTTGCAGGTAATAGCAACGAATCTCGACTTCTTATCTCTCGATATTTCAAGTAGTTCAATTACTTTTAGGTCACTACTGGTGCCAGAAAACGGATCCGGAAGCATAAGAATTGCATACACCCTCGCTTCAGAGGAGATAGAAAGAAACTTGACAGCTGAAAGAGTGATGATCATACCACTTGCGGAAATTATCGAATACAGAAATTTGAGCTACAATATCAGAGAGTTTGATAGAGAAGCCAGCGTAATTCTTGAAGGGAGTGGAAGCTACTATCTAAAGCTAAAATTTGCTGAATACTCAGAATCTCCAATTGCTTTGATTTCTATCTTTCTGATTTCGGCTTCTCTCTTTTTCATATTTTTCGAACGAAGAGGTCGATGGAAGGGGTAAATTTATAAGATCTTAGCCGTAGGAATTGCATCGAAAACTTTGACAGGCTTCTTGACAAACTCAGGATAAAGGAGATAGGTGAAGAAGACAGAAAGATCTATGCAGAAGTTCTTGACACAAGAACCCTCAAGGTTCTTTATAAGCTATCAACGAAGTTCATAAAAGCGATGGGAGGTGTTGTGAGCACGGGCAAAGAAGCAAATGTTTTCTATGCAGATGGAATATTCGAGGGCAAAGTTGTGCCGATGGCTGTAAAGATTTACCGAATTGAAACGAGCTCATTTGACAAAATGGACGAATACATTTTTGGTGACCGAAGATTCGATTACAGAGTTGCTCCGAAGGATAAAATTTACCTTTGGACAGAAAAAGAATTCAGAAATCTTGAAAGAGCTTTTGAGAGCGGTGTTCGTGTTCCAAGACCCTATGCTTTTCTTAAAAATGTTATTTTAATGGAATTCATTGGACAAAATGAGATTCCTGCCCCAACTCTTGCTGAAATAGGCAAAGAACTGGCTGAACTCGACGTAGATGGTATATTCGATGAAATTATGGAAAACCTGAAAAAGCTTTATCAGGTTGCAGAACTCGTGCATGCTGATCTCAGCGAATACAACATAATGCTACTCGAAGAGCCTGTGATAATTGACATGGGTCAAGCTGTTTTGATAGACCACCCAAAAGCAAATGAATTTTTAAGAAGAGACATTAGAAACCTCGTTAGATTTTTCCGCAAGTTTGGAGTGAAAGTGGATGAGGATCAGGTATACGCGGAAGTTGTAGGTGAAAGAAATGAGACTCGAGATTGAAGTTCCAGAAGATAGGGTTGGGGTAATTCTGGGAAAAGAAGGGGAGAATAAGAAGAAAATTGAAGAGAAGTGCGGATGCAAAATTTCAGTGGTAAAAAATGTTGTGATAGTTGACTGTCCGGACAGTTTAAGTCTGATGAAGGTGAAAAACGTTATAACAGCAATTTCGAGAGGTTTTAGTCCAGAAATAAGCCTGAAGCTCCTCGAAAATGAAGACCTAATATTCGAATCTATCGATCTATCCCAGCTAATCCCAGAAAAAGCTATGCAGAGAATTTTGGGCAGAATTATAGGAAAAGAAGGCACTATGAAAAAACAAATTGAAGACATGCTAAATGTGAATCTTAGCATTTACAACAACTTTGTTTCGATTATTGGGGACTTTGAAAATGTTACTATTGCAAGAGAAGCAATAAACATGCTTATAAACGGTGCTCAGCACTCTACAGTCTTGAAATTCATCGAAAGGAAGCGAAGAGACTTCAAATTAGGATTCTAACATGAGTTGGCTCATAATCACCGAAAAGCAGAACGCTGCAGAAAGAATAGCCAAAATACTTTTTAAAGATGTAAAAACTTTAAAGAAGGGCAAAATTTCTTATTATCACTCCCCTTCAGGAGATGCATATGTTATTGGGCTCAAAGGGCATATTTTAGAGCTTGATTTTCCCAAGAAATTCAGAAGCTGGACAAAGACAAAGCTTTTAGATTTAATTAATGCAGATTTTATAAAAGAAGAAAAAGAAAAAGAGATAATCTCCTTGCTGAAAGAACTTGCGAAAAAAGCAGAGCGTGTGACAATTGCCACAGATTTCGATCGAGAAGGAGAACTTATAGGGGTTGAGGCGCTCGAGATAATAGCAAGAGATGATTTAAAAGTTGATAGAGCTAGATTTAGTGCCATCACAAAGGAGGAGATACTAAAGGCCTTCAATTCTCCAGCAAAGGTTGACTTCAATCTCGCAAACTCAGCACTCGCAAGACAAAAGATTGACCTAATATGGGGAGCTGTTCTTACGAGATTTATTTCTTTGAGCTCTGGTAGGCTTGGAAAGGATTTTCTAAGTGTTGGTAGAGTGCAAACTCCGACTTTAAGGCTAATAATTGAAAGAGAGAAAGAGATTGAGAATTTCAAGCCTAAAAAATACTATGAGATTTTTATAGATCTTAAAAATTTCTTAGCAAAGCATCCTGAAAGATATAAGGACATTAATGAGGCAAAAAAAGTCCTATCGAAAGTTGGAGAGAATGCGATAGTCAAGAATTTCAAATCAATTACTCGAGCAGAGGCAAAGCCGATACCCTTCAACACAACAGAATTTCTCCGGGTTGCATCCAATTTCATACCACCTCATATGGCAATGAGCATTGCTGAGAATTTATACATAAATGGCTATATCAGCTATCCAAGAACGGATAACACTGTCTACCCAGCGTCTCTAAACCTTTTGGAAATAGCAAAAGCTTTTTTAAATAGTGATTTTGCTAAGGAAGCAAAAATTGTCCTTAGTCAAAAAGAAATAGTCCCTTCAAGAGGGAAAAAAGAGACAACGGACCATCCACCAATTTATCCCACTGCAGTTGCTAAACGCAATGAACTCAGTGCAAATGAATGGAAAATATACGAGCTTATAGTCAGAAGATTCCTTGCTACACTTGCCGAAAATGCTATCTGGGAAATAAGAAGTGTTGAACTTGATAGTAACGGTGTTAGATTTATTGCTGGAGGAAGAGAGCTCATCAAACCCGGATGGAGAGAGATATACAATTATTCAAAGGCTGAAGAGATTCGACTTCCGGTGCTAAGAGTTGGTGAAACCATCCGGATCATGAATAAAAAAATTCAAGAAAAAGAGACCAAACCTCCACCAAGGTTCAGCCCTTCAACGCTAATAAAACTTATGGAAAAGCTAAATCTTGGGACTAAGTCCACA
Organism: Archaeoglobaceae archaeon; assembly: GCA_038734275.1. NCBI lineage: Archaea > Methanobacteriati > Methanobacteriota > Archaeoglobi > Archaeoglobales > Archaeoglobaceae > Archaeoglobaceae archaeon. The sequence continues at coordinate 53,576 of JAVYOO010000011.1, read as the reverse complement.
AGACATGAGATAATTAAAAAACTGCTTAGCAGGGGATATATAGACGGAAATCCATATCGTCCAACCCAGATAGCATTTTCTGTTATCGATGTTCTCAAGGATAAAGCAGAAACCATAACGCTTCCTGAAATGACTGCAAAACTTGAAGATGAGATGGACAAGATTGCAGAGGGAACTAAAAGTGAGTCAGAAGTCGTCTCAGAGTCAAGAAAAATGCTCCTTGAAATTCTGAAAAATATTCATGAAGACAATGTAGCCACTAAGCTCAAAGAAGGATTAAAAAAGGATAAAATAATCGGAAAGTGTCCAAATTGCGGAAAAGAGATATTAATAAGAAAATCAAGAGCTGGAAAAAGATTCATAGGCTGTTCAGGATATCCAGACTGCAAATTTAGTCTTCCACTTCCACAGAAGGGTTCGATTTATGTAACAGCAAAAACATGCAAAGATCACGACATTAGGATTCTCAAAATTCGAAGCAAGAAATCCTGGATTTTTTGCCCACTTTGCAACTACAATGAGTTTGAAAAATCCAAAAGTTCAAAGGAGTGTTAAGAACTTTTAATGAAATCAGAAATAATAAACAAAAATTTGGTAAAACTTGCCCCAACCCTTTTTGAGGTGTTGGCGACTTGGCTCTCACCCCCAACAATATATTGTAATGATAGTTTATAAAGTTTTTGTTGCAAATTTGCAATTACTCAATTTACATCCCCAAAATTCCAAACTTCATAGGAAGAGAAAGCATTAATAATATTTGAGACTGAAATTAGATCGTGAAGATCGGCTCCATCGCGTCGAATCCTAATAAACTGAGACTGATGGAAGTTCTGCAGAAAGGAGAAACGACTAAAGAAGGGATTGCAAAAAAGATAAGGCTTCCCCTCAACACATTGGAAGGTATTTTGACTGAACTGATCGATGATGGCCTTGTTTCGACTATCAGTAACAATTATAGACTCACAGAAGAGGGAGAAAAGACCCTTAAATCGATGAAAGAAGATGTTAGAGGAAAGAGAAAGTAAGGAAGAGAAGATTTTTGTTCTTAGGAACATAATAGAGATCAGGATTCCAAAAAAAGACTATGAAAGGCTTTCTAAAAAATATTCAAATGAATACATAATTTCTACATATGAAAACAAAAAGATCATAAATAGAATTACCGGCAGAGAACTGGTTTTTGTTACAAAAGAGAGTGGAATACCGCTCTTTGGGCATTCAGCATTCGGAATAATAGACAGGGGAACAAATCTTTTGCAGATAAGGTGCATCTCTGGATGCAATCTGAACTGTGTTTTCTGCAGTGTAGATGAAGGTAGAAAGAGTAAAACGAGAAAGACAGACTTCATAGTGGATCCGGATTACATGATTGAAGAGATTAGAAAGTTAATTGAATTCAAAGGGGATAAAATTGAATTGCATTTGGATGGACAAGGAGAGCCCGCACTTTATCCGTATCTCGAGTATTTTGTTGAGGAGGCCAGCAAGATAAAGGGGGTTGAGGTTATTTCAATGCAGACAAATGGAATTCCGCTAAACGAAAAAAGAATATCCGAGCTTGAAGGAAAAATGAGTAGAATAAACCTCTCAATCAGTGCCCTAAGCGAGAATACGGCAAAAAAACTTCATCCCGGTTACCCGCTGAAGAAAGTTCTCGAAATAGCCGAAATTATTGCAAACAGCAAAATAGACTTGCTTATAGCCCCTGTCTGGGTCCCAGGCTATAATGAGGAGGAGATACCAAAATTAATAGAGTTTGCACTGAATATCGGTGCCGGGAAAAGGTATCCACCTCTCGGAATTCAGAAGTATATTCCTTATCGTTTTGGAAGAAGAGTTGGGAAGAGTATGTCTTTTGAAGAATTTTATAAAAAGTTAGCTGAATATGAAAAAGAATATGGTGTAAAGCTTATTTTGAGACCAGAAGATTTTGGAATTGAAAAAAGACCTTCATTAAAGCCACCATTCAAAAAAGGAGAGATATATTCAGGAAAAATAGTTGCAGAAGGTAGGATGTATGGGGAAAAGCTCTGCATCTCCAATAACTGGAGTGTCGCGGTAATTAGCGAGAGAAAGATTGGAGATTTCGTTAAATTCGAAGTCGTAAGAACAAAGGATGGGATAATAGTTGGTAAAGAAGTTTAATGTAATAGCAAAATTTTTATATTTTTGCGAACACACCAACGGAAGGGTGATAAAAATGAAAATACCGGCGAGAAGTCTTTCAAGAAAAACCGTGGTTTTGACTGACGGAACTGTTGTTGGCACTCTCTACAATATAACGGTTGATTTTAAAACAGGTGCATTAATGAATCTGGTTGTAAAGCCAACAAACGAAATTCCTGAGCTTAGAAAAGAAGAGGACATGTATATAATCCCATTTGAGTGCGTTCATGCCCTAAAAGATTACATTGTAATCGACAAGAGGAAGCTGAGAATGTGAGGGACTACATTTTCCCTCCCATAATACTACCACTATTTTTGATCCTTATCGTTGTTCCCTTTCTGATACTCGTATTTGTGTTCACGGGTTCTGCAGTTTTCAGACTTCTTTTCGGTGTTGATAGCGAAAAATCTCTTCTATTGCTCGGTATGATCGTAATAGGAAGTCTCATCAATGTTCCACTATACCAGAGAAGAGGTATCGAGCTCGTGCAGAGATACGAGATCTTTGGATTCATATACTCTATCCGGAGTAGAAAAAAGCTCATTGTGGCGGTGAATATTGGGGGGTGTGTTATTCCAGTCATTCTTTCAATGAAACTTCTTCTGGACATATACGATCTTATTTCGCCCCTCTTTCTTATTGGTGCTTTCTTGCTTTCTTCCATCATAATCTACGGATTTGCCAGACCAATTGTGGGTGTTGGAATAGTAATCCCGATGCTAATTCCTCCGATAATCGCAACTATAGCGAGTTATATTGCGCTTAGCCTCTCAGATGCTCCTATGATACTTCTGCCGAAGCTTTCATTCCTCATTGGTGTGCTTTCAACGCTTTTCGGAGCGGATATCCTTCATCTTAAAGAGATCGAAAAGGTGGGTTATGGTGTTATAAGCATAGGCGGAGCAGGAACTTTTGACGGGATTTTCCTCACGGGAATATTTGCAGTCCTATTTTCAGTGCTCTTCATCTAAAAGGTCTCTAACAGTTTTTCTAACCGCTTCTTCACTTCCAAGTTTTGGCTTCCAGCCCAAAGCTTTCAGTTTGTCTATAGAGAGAAGCATTATCGGAACGTCGCCCTTCCAACCACGATCTCCGCCTGTAAATCTAAACTTTGGATTTAGACCCATCTCCTCCGCAACAATCTCCGCGATCCTCCTCACTTTAATCTGGTCCTCAGAACCGATGTTAAAGATGTTTACTTTCCCTTTAGCCTTTAATCCGACAAACATTGCTGAAATGCAATCCTCGATGTAGATGTATGACTTATTTTGCTCTCCGTTCCCCAGAATTTCGAGTTCTGCTGGATTATCCCTCAACTTTTTTATAAAATCATAGATAACACCATGAGTGCTCCTTTTCCCGATAACATTCGCAAATCTATATATGTATGCCTGAAAATCAAAAGTATGACAGTATGACTCTATCAAAGCCTCACAAGCGAGTTTTGAAGCTCCATAAATGCTTATCGGATGTGTTGGGTGCTCTTCTGGAGTTGGAATTTGCTTTGCCTCACCATAAACTGTGGATGTAGACGTAAAGATGATTTTTCGCACATTTGCTTTTCTCATAGCTTCAAGAAGTCTATATGTGGCCACGACATTGTTCTTGTAGATATCATCAGGCTTATCAACACCCATCCTTACATCTGGATTTGCTGCCAAATGCCAAACTTCATCTGCACCTTTTAAAAAATTGGTCAAATCATCTTCTGCAAGATTCACGACGTGTAATTCTGCGTCATCGTTAACAAATTCCCTTCTACCGGTTGAAAGGTTATCAAGAACAACTACTCTGTCAATTTCTACAAGCCTATCAACGAGATGACTCCCTATAAACCCCGCGCCACCCGTAACAAGAATCATCAGCAAAGCTTTTATAGGTAGTTGATATATACTTTTTTCACTTTGGGAGGTGATAAAGATGCTACCGAACCAAATGGTGAAGTCCCTTATCGGAAAAGTGATCAGAGTGGAGATGAAAGGTGAAGAACACGAATTAGTTGGCAAGCTTGAAGGAGTGGACGAATATATGAACCTCTTCCTAACGAACGCAATGGAATGCAAGGGAGATGAGAAACTCAGAAATCTTGGCGAAATTGTGCTCAGAGGAAACAACGTGGTAATTATAAAGCCACAAGAATGACCGATTTTCAGATTGTAGATACAAGAGAAGAAATTTTGAAAATTCTTGACCAAAAAGGAGAGATTTTACAGAAGGATTTGTGGAAAGAGCTTAAAATCGACAGTAGTAAGTGCTCAAGGATTTTGAGAAAGCTCGAAAAAGAGGGATTAATTCGAAGAGTTGAAGTGGTAGTCGACGGTGTAAAGACTTTCAAAATAGTTTCTTCAAAATTCGAAGAGAAGAAAGCGGAAGAGGATAGGCTCGATTTAAGAACAGTAATGGACAGAATGGAGCAAATTGCGAGGCTTCCACCATGTTATGGCTGTTTAGAACTTGAATGCGAAGCAGAACGCTGTTTAAAACTCGAGGTATGGTTCCTTAAAGTGTGTAAATTTGGATAGATATTTTAACTTTGGTGAAATACTATTTGTGAAGATGAACGAGATAAAAGAACTGCTGGGCGGTCTGGAGTTTGAGGATACACGGGAGATAAAAGTTCCAGAAAAATTAATTGATCAAGTTATCGGGCAAGATCACGCTGTTGAAGCGATAAAGAAGGCTGCAGTTCAAAAAAGACATGTAATGCTCATTGGCTCTCCAGGCACAGGAAAATCAATGCTTGCAAAGGCGATGGCAGAGCTTTTGCCCAAGGAAGAGCTTGAAGATATACTCTGCTACCCGAATCCCCAAGATCCAAACCAGCCAAAGATAAAACTCGTTCCTGCAGGAAAAGGTAAAGAAATTGTCGAAGCCTACAAACAGGAAGCAATGAAAAAAGCGCAGGCAAGGAATTTCATGGTAATTACTCTGATTTTCATGGTAATTCTGTATGTCGCTATAGTGGATCCTAAAAATTTTATCTGGGGATTGATAGCAGGTTTACTTCTTTTAATGGTCTCGAGATATTTTATTCCACGAGAAGAAAGAAACGTTCCCAAGCTGTTGGTCGATAACTCTGAAAGAAAGACTGCCCCATTCGAAGACGCAACAGGAGCACATGCAGGAGCTCTTTTCGGAGACGTGAGACATGACCCCTTCCAGAGCGGTGGCCTTGAGACTCCTGCACATGAAAGAGTTGAAGCCGGAGCGATCCACAGAGCTCATAAAGGTGTTCTTTACATTGACGAGATTAATACCCTTACAATTGAATCACAGCAAAAACTGCTGACAGCTTTGCAGGACAAAAAGTTTCCGATTACTGGTCAGAGCGAGAGGAGTAGCGGTGCAATGGTTCGCACCGAGCCCGTGCCGTGTGATTTTATTCTTGTAGCTGCTGGAAACCTTGATGCCCTGATGGGAATGCATCCCGCTCTAAGAAGCAGAATTGAAGGATATGGCTACGAGATATACATGAACGACACAATGCCCGATACTCCAGAGAACAGACAGAAAATTGTAAGGTTCGTTGCTCAGGAAGTTGTTAAAGACGGTAAGATTCCACATTTTGACAAGTTCGCAGTTGCCGAAATAGTAAGAGAGGCGATGAGAAGAGCGGGAAGAAGAAACCACCTAACTCTTAGACTTAGAGAACTGGGAGGATTGATAAGGACTGCTGGAGACATAGCCAAAAGTGAAGGGGCTGAGATTGTTAGACTTGAACACGTGCTTAAGGCAAAGAAAATTGCAAAGACTGTGGAAGAACAACTCGCGGACAGATACATAGAGAGAAGAAAGGACTACAAGCTTTTCCTTACAGAGGGCTATGAAGTCGGTAGAGTTAACGGTCTTGCAGTTATTGGCGAAAGTGCAGGAATAGTTCTACCAATAATTGCGGAAATAACGCCAGCAATGAGCAAATCCGAAGGAAAGGTTATTGCAACTGGAAGGCTTCAGGAAATTGCAAGGGAGGCTGTAATGAACGTTTCAGCAATCATAAAGAAGATAATAGGAAAGGACACGTCGAACTTCGACATTCACATCCAGTTTGTCGGCACTTATGAGGGTGTTGAAGGTGATTCAGCAAGCATAAGTGTTGCAACTGCTGTAATCTCTGCAATAGAGAATATTCCGGTAGATCAATCTGTTGCGATGACAGGAAGTCTTTCCGTGCGTGGTGATGTGCTTCCAGTTGGTGGTGTGACTCAGAAGATCGAGGCAGCAATTCAGGCAGGATTAAAGAAGGTCATAATTCCGAAGGGAAATTCTGACGATGTTTTGCTCGACTCAGAACATGAAGGAAAAATCGAAATCATACCAGTTTCGAGAATTGAAGAAGTTCTTGAACATGCCTTAGCAGATAGCGAGAAGAAGATAAAGCTGATCGAAAAATTCAAGGAGTATAACTACGCCCTTGCAAGTTGATTAAACCATTTTTTAAGTATTTCGAATTGTTCGTGAGTGTTAACAATTTCACAGTCCATTGGACTCTTGAAAAAGAATGCAAGTTCCTTGACCACACCACCAACTCCGTTTTTCTTTGCAAATATTAAAAGTCTGGCGATGTCCAGCACGAGTGGACTTGCAACGATCGCATCTATTGCATCCCATATAAAATAGAACTTCATAAGCTTACCCAAAAATCCTCGGAAATGTATAAAGTCGAATGCTGTTTTGTTATCAACAAGGCTTGGGAAAAACTCAATCTCGGTTATGCTAAAGGGGGTATAACCTAAGGCTTTTTCAAGAACCCTATCCTTGCTTAATATTTTGCTCTCTTTGTTATCCTTTGCAGCCAAAACCTTGCCGTCATAGTCTCCCAAGATGTTGTAGCTCATCCAGCCCTCAACCTTCAAATTTCTATACGCAAACATGGGTGCAAGCGTAGTTTTAACAAGAGTTTCTCCGGTCTTGCCATCATTCCCAGCGTGGGGCACATTTTTCTCTTCAGCAAGCTTTTTCAGGGCCAAAATTGAAGAACCAACGCTTGGAGTAAAGTTTGCATACGGAAGTCCAAGTTTAATAGCAGAATAAGCATAAAGCATGCTGGCGGTCGCAAACTCTTTTCTATCCTCATCGAGCATTTCTTCAAAGCCTTCAATACTTGTGTGAAACTTCTCGTTCAATTTTGGCAAAGGTTCAGTGGATGCCACATTAACAACAACCGTATTCCTGTCAGCAAATTCCTTCATATCCCTGCAAATCCTATCCACAATTTCTCTCAAGCTCAAATTTTCGTCTTCAAGAGTTTGAAGACTTCCCAAAGCCATGAGCCCGCTACCACAATTCAATGCAGTTCCCTTTTTTGCAACAATCTCACTTAGATCTTTCTGAACTTTTTCGAGTAGTTCATATTCAAAGTGTTTGTTCTGATCCCAGTGCTCTTTTAGGGCTACAAAGGCATTTGGTAGCATGCGGATTTCGTGACCTCCGAAATCGAACTCAAATGGGACCACTTCGTCAAGCAATTTAAAATAAGGCAAAGCTGTCACAAGTCCTGTCTTATCCACCAATCCATTTTCTATAGCCTTTGCACCTGCCATGGCTGTGGTTGATACAATGCCATATGCCCCAATCATCCAGAGCTTCATTTTCTCACTCCGAAGTATTCTTCCACGGTTTCAGTAGCCCTTACCACAAGCTCAACCGCATTTTCGACGTCGATCAAATCCACTACCTCCACGGGACTGTGGATGTATCTCGCCGGTATGCTTATCACCCCTGCAGGTATTCCAGATTTTGTTAGATTTATTGCACTTGCATCCGTTGTTCCGCCTTCAGCAACTTCCAGCTGATAAGGAATCCGGTATTTCTCAGCTGTTTCTTTTAGCCATCTGAGAACAGTCTGTGAGACTATCAATCCCCGCCCCGAAGCATCAACCACTGTGATAACTGGCCCTCTCCCTAATCCAATGTCCATATGAGCACTTTCACTCCCTGGAAAATCTGCAGACACACAGGAATCCACTGCAATTGCAACGTCGGGCTCAATTGAAAAAGCAGAAGTTTTGGCACCCTTTAACCCAACCTCTTCCTGAACAGTGGCTACAAATTGAATTGTTGCCCTGCTTTTGCTCTTTCTAAAGGCTTCGATCGCAACTGCCAGGCCCACACGGTTATCAAAAGCCTTACCTGTGATTCTGTTGTTGGCAAGCATCGCAACTTCTCTATCAAGGGCAATCGGAGTTCCAACGTTTATTCCGAGATTAAAGACTTCTTCTTTGTTCTTAGCACCCACATCGATAAACATGTCGCTGATCTCAATGGCCTTCTTTCTCTCTTCATCTTTCATCAGATGTGGGGGCTTACAGCCTATAACCCCATGAACTTTCTTTTTTCCATATAAAATTACCCTTTGGGCTAGAGCTATCTGCGAAAACCAGCCACCTATTGGTGCGAATCTTATAAAGCCCTTATCATCGATCTGCTTTACTACAAAACCTATCTCATCCATGTGAGCGGAGATCATCATTTCGAGCTCAGAACCATTTCTTGTTGCTATTAGGTTTCCCATCGAGTCTACTCTGACTTCATCGGCAAATCTCTCCACTTCAGCTTTTATTATCTCCCTCAATTCGTCTTCAAAACCACTTATACCATGAGCATTGCTCAGCTTCTTTATCAGCTCTATCATATAACCACCTCATTCTCAATTGAGTGCCTTTTTGCTAAATCTTCTTCCATTAATTTCTTTCTTTCCATGATCTCAGCAACCATCGAATCGAAGAAAATCATTGCTGTTAATTCGAAGATTGTTCCGAGTGGGGCAATATTTGCTATTTCCTTTCCAAATTTGCTTTTAAGCACTATGACTAGATCTGAAAGTCTTGCAAGGCTTGAATTTTCTGAAGAAGTGACTCCAATGACTTTTGCTCCCAAATCCTTTGCCTTTTTAGAAAAAGCAACTACGTATCCCGTTTCCCCACTGCCAGAAATCGCTATAAGTAAATCTCCTTTTCCGATTCTGGGTGTTATGGTTTCACCCACAACAAACGAACGGTAGCCAAGATGCATTAGCCGCATTGAAAAAGCTCTTGCAACAAAACCACTTCTCCCTATGCCAAGAACAAATACTGCATTGGCTCCATCAAGGAGAGTGATAAACTCATCTATCTTTGAGCGCTCTAAATTTATACTCCGGACATTCTCAATGATTATGTCAATGAACCTCTGCATGAACTTTGTTTTCGAAAGGCTTAATAAGTATATCCCAATTTCACGCTATGATTGATATTCTGATCATCCTTGGAGTCATCTCTGCTTTCTATGTCGCCTGGAATATCGGCGCGAATGATGCTGCAAACTCAATGGCGACTTCTTACGGGAGCAAAGCTCTAACTTTGAGACAGATAATTATTGTGGCTGCAATACTGGAATTTTTGGGTGCTACTTTTTTTGGCAAGAACGTTGTCAAAACCATAGCTAAGGGAATAGTCCCAATAGAAATTCTCGACCCACAGCTTGTTGTTTATGGCTCAATCGCCGCATTACTTTCAGCAGGGCTGTGGATCACGATTGCTACCTATCTTAATCTACCAATTTCTACAACGCACTCAATCGTCGGTGCAATGCTAGGTTTTGGAATTGCAGCTGTTTCACAGGGACATTTGACCTTAAATGCCATAAAATGGAGTGAGCTGATTAAAATCATGCTCAGCTGGCTAATATCACCAATTACAGGAGCTATTTTAGCTTTTTTTACTTTTTCATTGATAAGGGTATTCTTATTTAGAAAATTTCGAGCTGAAAAAGTCGAAAATGTCTTCAGATACCTTCAGGTGTTCACAGCCTGCTACGTTGCTTTTGCACATGGAAGCAACGACGTTGCAAATGCAGTCGGACCAATGGCTGCAATCTTTGGATTAAGAGGAGATGGATATTATGAGATTCCAAGAGAGATCCTGGCATTTGGAGGTCTTGGAATCGCACTGGGTGTAGCTACTTGGGGTTATAGAGTTATAAAGATGGTTGGAGAGCAGATAACCCAGTTAACATTCACAAGAGGGTTTTCCGCAGAATTCGCAACTGCAACCACGGTTTTGTCAGCGTCTGCCTTAGGATTGCCAATATCAACAACCCATACACTTGTGGGAAGCGTGATTGGCGTTGGGCTCGCTGGAGGTATATCGGGTGTAAACCTTAATGTAGTCCAAAAAATTATATTCTCATGGATACTAACCCTTCCGATCGCTATGATGCTCTCAATAGGCATATATACGATACTGGTGGTGTTCGTATGAAGTTCTTTAGATCAGTGGGGCAAGTATTTGGATATTCCCCCTTCCCCACCCTTGTCAAACATGCTATTCTGTGTGGTAGGGCTGTGGGAATTTTACAGAGACAATTTGAAGCCTATGAAAAAGGCAACTTCGATCTTGTTGAGAAGTTAAAAGACGAAATTGACGAATTAGAAAGCCAGGCTGACGAACTTAAGGAAGAAATAAGGACACATGTAACAAGATCTCTGATTCTACCAATCGATCGGCAGGATCTGCTTGAATTTCTGAAAACTCAAGACGATATAATCAACAATTGCGAACATGTTGGTCACATGCTGACCTTCAGGAGAATTAAAATGGATAGCAAGATCGCAATGGAATTCAAAATTCTCTTAGCTCAGATTATGGAGTGTGTAAACGAATACGAGGCCATGGTTGCACACATAAAAAATCTTGTTGAAACATCTTTTGACAAGAAAGAAGTTCATGAAATTCTGGAAATAGTAAAAGAAATCGAAAGTCTGGAACATGAATGCGATGAAGTGCAAATTAAATTACACAAATTATTATTTAATTCCGAAAATTTGAACCCATTAGACGTTTACCTCATGGATACTTGGGTAGTTCATCTGGGCTACATAGCAAACGCTGCAGCAAGATCTGCAGATCGATTCAGATTAATGATACTCGGCAGGTGATTCGATGAAGATTACGATACTTGCCGACAACAAGATAATAGCTCCAAAGCCATTAAAGGCAGAATGGGGATTCTCAGCTTTAATAGAGAGCAAAGAAGTCATTATGTTCGATGTCGGCATGGGGACTGCAATAAATAATCTGATCATGTTGCAAAAGCCTCTGCCAGATAAGATAGTCCTTAGCCACGGACATTACGATCACACCACCGCCCTTTACCCTTTTCCAAAGAAGGTTCCGATTTACGCTCACCCCGACGTATTCTTGCCAAGATTTTTTGAAGGCAGATTCATAGGGCTCCCATTCCAGAAAGAACTGATCTTGAACTACTTCGATTTTGTAGAGCACAAAGAACCATTAGAAGTCTCAAAAGGAATCTGGGCTCTTGGAGAGATTCCAAGAGAATTCGAAACAGCAACTTTAAAGGATTCCTTTGCAATTAGAGACGGAATGAAGGAGAGGGACGAGATAAAAGACGATCAGAGCCTTGCAATAAAAACCGATAAAGGAGTTGTGCTACTCTTGGGTTGCTGTCATTCTGGGCTCAGAAATACTATAAAATGGGCTGAAGAAGTTGCCAGCGACGAAGTTAAATTCATAATCGGTGGAACGCATTTAATAGCCTACACAGAAGATAAGATCTTAGAGGTTTTGAAAAGCGTTAAAGTCGATCTAATTGCACCAACACACTGCACCGGCTTGAAGGCTGAAATGATAATTGCAAGAGCCTTCGGGGATAAATACAAGCCCACAGGAGTTGGTAGTGAATTCGAGTTTTAAAAATCAATCTCCAAAGGTAATTACTGGCGATGTGCCTATTCTCTTTGCCCCCATGCTCCTGAGTGTTGGCTTCAGGAATTTCACCATTGATCTGTCTACAATTATGTGCACAGCCGCAGCTCCTTTTGCCAGCGGAGATATCGTTGGATCGAAGCCCTGAGAAGTCAGATACTCGATTATCTTATCAAGGTTGCTCTTCTCTGGAACATTGAAGTAAAGACTTACAAGGTTTCTCGACTCTATAACTTCCTTTATGTCTGTAAGTAAATTCTCAAGGACTTCTTTTTTTTCCTTCTCCTTTAGAGAGGCTCTATTTGCTATAAAAACTGATTTTACCTGTCCATTTAACACATCGATTATTCTGCACTTGTTTTCCTTCAAAGTTGTTCCAAACTCGGTTACCTCGATTATCAGATCCGCCTCAGGAATAGGGGGCAATATCGACGCTTCGGTTTTTCCAATTGGATCAAAGACAACTGCATTCAAATTGTTCTTCTTGGCATATTCTTTTGCGATCTCTGGAAATTCAGAAGCTATGTAAATCTTCTTGTTTCCGACGACTGCCTTAAAATCTTCAATGCTTTTAACGTCGGGATAAACTTCTTCAGAAATGGCTGCAACGAGCTTTGTTGGTCGAAGTGGCAGATAATCGAGAACGACAACATTTTCAAGCTCCATTTTGAGTTTCCAGTTCTCAAGAATGTCTCCGCCAGTGATCGCCCCATCTCCTTTTCCAAGCTCTACGTAGAGCGGCATTATTTGTGGTCTAACCTGCTTGAAGATGAGCATGGGATGATCTACATCGATCAGATAACCTCTTTCGCTTTTTCCAAGCTTGTATCCTGCTGTGATGAGCGCATCCCAGATCGGCTTCTCAAGATGACCGTCAGGGAAGTATACCTTCACAAGCATAATATTACGCACCGCAGACTTTTTAAAAAACTTTCACTCAATCGCATCCCCTACCGCTATGTTGGTTGCAAATGAAACCGCAGAAAGTCCAACTTCTTTGCAGAATTCAATTGCAGAGCTAAAAATTGCTGCCTTCGAAACGACAAGCGGGATGCCAGCATTCGCACATTTAAAGGCAATCTCCTTTGAAATTCTACCTGAGAGCAAAAGGAAAGAGTTTCCAAGCTCTGCGTTATTTAGCAAAGCCATGCCTATAGCCTTGTCGACTGCATTGTGTCTGCCAACATCGTAGGCTCTGTAAAATTTGTCTTCATTGACTACAACCGCAACATGATAGCCACGTGTTTTTTTGTATTCTTCGATCTCGATAAGCTCAAGGTGCTTTTTTAGCACATCAATTTTGAATTTCCTTCTTGATTCAATCTTAGAGGGCTTTACTTTTCTCAAAAACCCAGAAAAAACCAAATTTAGATCAGAAGTGTCCCCCAAGACTTCAGCAACGATCCTATCACCATAGACGTCCACTTTAATATCTTTCAGAGATTTTACAATCCCTTCAGAAACCAGAAAACCGACTGCAAATTCCTTAAGCATCAGCGGAGTGCATAACTTCCGATAAGCCTTACCATTTATCACGAATTCCACTTCTTTCTCAAGAGCAATTTCAAGCGTTTTGCCGATCTCTCTGATCACAGGCTGTGCTGGATGAGAGGTTTTAAAAATTTAAGTTTTTGATCCCAAAATTCAATAAGTGCTTCTCGGCTCGATCTCCCCAACAAGGTTCTTTTTCACGAGATTCTTTGCTTCCTCAAGGCTGTAGTTTCCAAGGAGGAACATAAGCTTAATAAGCGCTGTTTCAGGGAGCATGTCCTCGCCTTCAATAACGCCAGCTTTGAGCAAATCTCTGCCGGTGTCGTAGACTCTGTCGCAAATTCTGCCATGAAGACACTGGGAAGTCATAACAACCAAAGAGTCTTCGCAAATCCTTTTAAGAGTATCTATCCAGTCCGTAGAAACATGCCCGAGTCCAGTTCCTTCGATAACGAAACCCCGATAGCCTTTAGAGTGGTAGTAGTCGATTATGTCACTCTTAAGTCCTGGAAAGAACTTTATTAAAACGACTTTTTCTTCAAGTCTGTCTATGAGCCTGAGCTCTCTTTCCCCTCTTCTGAATCTCCAAGATAGCCATTCAACGTTAAGCGAAGGATAGTCTATTTTAGCGACGGGTTTGGCATTTATACTCTGGAATGCATCTCTTCGCGATGTGTGCATTTTTCTAACCTTCACGCCTCTATGAGCATAGCAGAAGTCATCGCTTGTTGAGCCATGCATGCATACAAGCACTTCACCAACATCGCTTACCGCAAGCTTCGCTGAACAGAGCAAATTCATCACCGCATCACTGCTTGGTCTATCACTGCTTCTCTGGGCTCCTACAAAAACTACGGGCTTGGGAGTAGAAAGCATGAAAGCGATAGCTGAAGCAGAATACTGCATTGTGTCCGTGCCGTGCGTGATAAGGACGCCCTCATATTTCTTTAGCGACTCATAAACCCGTCTCGCAAGCTCAATCCAGTTGTTTGGCTTCATGTTCTCGCTCAAAATATTGTAGAGAAGCTCTGCATCCACGTTGCAAATTTCTGAAATCTCCGGGACATCGGAAACAATTTCTTCAGCTGTAAACTGGCTTGTAACCGCTCCAGTTCTGTAATCAACTCTGCTTGCAATTGTCCCACCTGTCGAAATAATCTTGATATCGGGTAGATCTTCTCTTCTTGCAATCCCGATCTTTCTTGGCTGAGCTTTCAACTCTTCGAGCACTTCTAAAAGCTCATATTCATGAAATCCCGCATTGTAACCGCTGTCAAGCTTTAAAACCAAACTTCCTGTAAAGCTTGGCATAACTATGCCTTCGAAGATCTTTCCTTTCGCCCTGATTCTGACCCTTTTACCAGTTAGCATCAAATTTCACCCCAAGAGTCTCAATCTCAGCCCACATAAGCTTAAGAGCGTTTTCAATTCTCCTCTTGATCCTTTTAAGCTCTCTTCTTTCGCTTAAAACCTTTTCCTTTCTCATTGCTCTCATTCTATCCACTTCTTCCTTTGCGGTTCCGCCGATTGTCTTTCTTCCGTTTACTATGTTCTCCAATTTTGTAACTTCTGCAACTCTTTCGCCCGAAACTCTTATTTCGTAGCCAATTTCCTTAGCACTTCGCTCTATGTCTTTTGCAGAGGGGCTGTAATTGCCCTCAGAAGCTAATCTCGCAATAATACGATGAGCATCTCTAAAAGGAATCCCAAAATCCTTTACAAGCATATCTGCAAGCTCCGTTGCTGTCGTGAAACCTTCTCGAGCTTTCTGCTCCATGAAATCTTTTCTGAACCTCATCCCAGAAAGCATTCCAGTAAAGACTTCCACCGCTTCTATTGTTTCCTTCAAGGCTGTGTATAAAATCGGATTCATCTCCTGAAAGTCTCTGTTGTAGCTGAATGGCAAAGCCTTGTAAATGCTCATAGCAGAAGTCAGAAGTCCAATCATTTTTCCGCACTTCGCTCTCAAAAGCTCCGCGATGTCGGGGTTCTTCTTCTGTGGCATTATTGAAGAAGTCGAAGAATAAGCGTTCGGAAGATCAACAAAGCCAAGAGTTGCAAACAAGATTATCTCCTCACAAATTCTGCTTATATTGAGAAGCGCTGAAACGCAGACGTTCACCGATTCTATCAAAAAATCCCTCGATGCAACCGCATCTTCACTGTGTTCCAAAATGTCATCGAATCCCAAAATTTTAGCTGTAAATTCTCTATCGAGTTTGTAGCTTGTTCCTGCAAACGCTGATGAGCCAAGAGGACATTTGTTCACCCTTCTGAAAGCTTCGATTACACGCTGGAAATCCCTCTCAAATAGATCGAAGAGCATTAGCAGATGATGTGAAAGCCTCGTGGGCTGTGCAAACTGGAAGTGAGTGAACCCGGGCATTATTGCATCGTTTTCAGAAATTTTTAAGATTGCTTCCTGAAGAGCTATTAGCTTTTCAGCTAATTCAAGCAGATGATCTCTCGCAAAAAGTCTTAAGCAAGTTGCAACCTCGTCATTTCTCGATCTTCCAGTGTGCATTTTTTTGCCTGCCTGAGTTCTTCGCGTTATCTCTGCCTCAATCGCTTCATGCACGTCTTCGTATTTATCCCAATCTTCATAGCCCCGCTTTGAAATCTCGCTAAGAGCTTTTATGATTGCCTGAGCATCTTCTTTGCTCAGATAACCGCTCCTGAGAAGATTGAGCGTATGAGCAAGATCCACAAGCAAATCGTAGCGAAAGATGTTAACATCGTGCTCTATCGAGCTCGAAAACCTTAAGGCTTTTGAATCCATCTCTCTGCCAAATCTTCCTTCTCTAAGCATTAAATCCACCTCTCTCCGTCTTCATAAACTTCTTTTTTCCAGATTGGCAATTCGCTTTTCATAAGTTCCACAGCGTTCATCAAAGGCTCCCAGATGTCTTTTCTGTGTTCTCCAGCAACCGCAATATAGACAATGTCCTCACCCGGCAAAAGTTTGCCGAGTTTGTGATAAAGCTTTGCGTTCGCAATTCCTGGAAAACTTCTGACTTTGTTTTCGACTTCAGCAATTTTTTCAGAAAGAATTTCATCAAAAGCTTCATATTCAAGCCTTTTAACAATCTTTTCGTTTTCAATTTTGCGAACAAATCCAACAAAGATCCCTATCGCCCCGCATTTGTCCGCATTCTTCTTTGTTTTTTCAACAATCGACTTCAGAGTTTCAAATTCTGGAACTTTTAGAGTATTGCGCTCTCCAAAGGTTGGGATTTTAAATCCATACTTTTCTTCGACGATTACAATCTCCTCATTGGCTTGGAGAATTGCAAAATCGTAGCCAAGATCTGCAAAGAATTCAAGCAAATTTAAAATCAATTCCGGCTTTGCAGATATTCTAAAGTCTTCGGATTCTGCTAACAATTCCGATCCTTCTCTTTTTATAAAAACCGCCTTCGCTGATTTTTTCAACTCTTCATAAATTTTCTCGTCGCCAACAAAGAGCCTCAAGTTCTTCACCTCCAAAAGAACAAAAAATTGGTTGAACCGCATGGCACTTAACTTTTATCTCTTCTCCCTCAACCAAGATCTCTGCGCAGCTCGCAAAGGACATTCTTGGCTGAGTAGGACTTCCAGGACAGAGAATTGCCCGATCTTTAAGCTTTTCAAAAACAAATCTATGAATGTGCCCGAAAATTAGCAAATCGACTTCAAGTTCCATTGCCCTATAAAAAAGATCATCGAAATTGTTTATGTAATTCCCCCTATGCACAACTCCTATCCTCAGCTTACCCACTCTAAATTCTGCAACTTCTGGTAATTCTTCCATGATCCCTGAATCATC
Source organism: Archaeoglobaceae archaeon (assembly GCA_038734275.1). Taxonomy (NCBI): domain Archaea; kingdom Methanobacteriati; phylum Methanobacteriota; class Archaeoglobi; order Archaeoglobales; family Archaeoglobaceae; species Archaeoglobaceae archaeon. Next base: position 36,409 of record JAVYOO010000011.1, on the reverse strand, counting down.
GTTGTCCCCTTTCACTGCCACAAGATTGTAATCGGAGAACTTTTTGTATACCTCGTAACTCTCAAAATCGCCAGCATGAACCACGAGATCAGCGGATTCGATAAGATCAAGTAATTTTTCGGGAATCCGAGGTTCTTGAAGATGAGTATCAGATGTGGCTATCAATCTCATTGCTCAGATTAGTTGCCCTAAATAAAATTTTTATCCCCTTTCAAAACTTTTGCTGTGATCAAGTTAAGCCATATCACAAGCTATCTTACATGTCCAAGGCTGGCTTATTACAGATACCACTATGGAGAGAGAGGATTTTCAGAAAAACAGGCTGTGAGAGAGATTTATCTTAGCCTGAGAAGAGGTTTCGGAGTAGATTGGGCAAAACAGAGGATTAAAGCGATGAATGAATTGTTCAATGAGGACGTATTTGAAACCGCTCTAAAAAAGTTTGTTCTTAGCAAAAGCTTGGAAGAGCTCAAGAGCGTAGACTGGGACGTTGTTTTCACTTCAGAAGAACTTGGAGTATCTTTGGCTGTTGATGAGATAGTTGAGCTCAATGATGATAGATTCCCGCTTTTTGTCTCGTTAAATGCCCCTAATGAAGGAGTTTGGTTTCCAGATCTAATAAAAGCGGGGGTAACAGCTTTGATAACAAGAATGAATAAAAGTCTCGTTTACTACGCATACTCCGGAGAGATTAGAACCGCGGAAGCAAACATTGGAATTCGGAGAAAGGCGTTGAAACTAATAGAGAGGTTAAAAATGATTAAAAACGGATTTTTGCCTGAGAAAAACGAATCGAACTACTGTAAAGTTTGCAGTTTTGCTAAGGATTGTAAAAGCATGCCGGAGACTTTTGCTTCAAAATTTTTATAATTTTTATCTTTCAATACATGGTCATAAGTATTATATACTTGTTTGTTCACCATAATAATGAGAGGGATCCCAGATGTTCGAGAACATAATAGCAGATCTGCTTGGAATTAATGGTGTCAAGGGAGTATATATAGCTGATCCTGAAGGGACTCTAATTGAATCCGAGTCTTTGGGGACGATTGACGACGAGATATGCGCCGCTTTAGTTGTGGAGATATACAATAAAGCATCAGAGATTTGCGAGAAACTTAGCTCTGATACTCCAGATCTAATCACACTCGATGGTAAAAAGGAAAGAATACTGGTTTCAAAAGCGGGAAACTTTATATTGGGGGTCGTGGCAGACATAAAAACGAATTATGGGCTTTTGAAGATAGAAATGAAAAAGGCAGTTGAGAAGGCTTCGATGGTGTAATTATGATACTCCCCAAAACGACATTGGCAAAAATAGAAAAGGGAAAATTCGAAAAGATACTCGAGAACCTCTCAGCTTCAAATTTTAGTGGTTATATCAAAGTAGCCTTTAAAAAGCTTGAACTTTGCTCTGGTGAAGTTCTATTTGACAGTGGAAAAATAACTGCAGCAGAGATTATAAAAATAAGAAGTAAGTCAAGTATCTATGGCGATACAGCTCTCTCGGAACTTTTAACATTAGATAACTCAGTTGTTGAAATATATCCGCTTGATACCATACAAGTTAAAAAAACACTCGAGCTAAATCAGATCGCTCTGATAAAAGAAGCAGGCATTAAAAAGAAAATAAAAGAAGACACGAGCTCAGTTAGTGCTCCTGTAATTCCAAAAATCGAAGAAGGTCCAAAAAAAATAGACCGGGAGCAAATTCTCGAAAAATATGGTATCACTCCTCCAGAAAACGAGGAGATCAAAAAAATAATTCAAAATTCGTTAGGCAACTCAGAGCTGGCTTTAGAAATCGAAGAAGTATCTAAAGTTTCTAGAACAGTAGCTGAAGAAAGAGAGAAAATTTTACAGAAATATGGTATTAAAAAGCCCGCCGAAGAAGAGATAGAATTTCTGATCTCAAACGCTCTTGGAATGGAAGAAACCACCGTAGATTTTAATAAACTCAAGAAGGAACTTATAGAATTGATTACTTCAAAAGTTGGAAAACCGTCTAAAAAAGCCGTAAGCATTATAGAATCATGCAATAGTTATGAAGAACTTCTGGATAAAAGAAGTGAACTGGAGAAGAGCCTGAGATCACTCGTTATGTTTATACCAAGAGAAAAGATAAATACGTTGATTTCTGAAATAGAAGAGAAAATAGGGAGAAAACTTAGCTAAGTTTCTCAATTCTTCTTTCGACTTCATTAACATATTCCCTGATTGAACTGTTCATTTTTAGTACCTCGAGCACGTCTTTGTAGTTCTCCTCATCCACTTCTGTAATACCAAGAGATTGCATAGCTTTATCCAAAAAGATTTTTGCGATTGGACCAATCTCCTTTTTAAGTTCGCGAAGAAGGGATTCATACGATACCATACCTACACCCCGGAAAATATATCATTGCACCTCCATGATACTCATGGTTTAACATTGCTATCTTCCATTCCCACATAGAGTCTAAATCTTTCTTTCCTTCCAGATTTAAACTTTTCTCTCGCTCTATTAAAACTGATAGAAATGTTCTAACATACCATTTTCTGTTATTAAACTGCAAAAATATATTATTCACCCAGCCTAAGAATTTAAGAAAATAATTAATAAAATTATTATATAATAATTATAAAATTACTTTAAAGCTTCTTCTAAGCTCTGCATTGCCACCTTCAAACTTCTTTTCAGCCTTTCTATACTGTTCGCCAATATTCCAATCTCATCAGTCTTATTCCTGAATGGAACCTCGGTATCGACTTCTCCAGCACTTATTTTGTCTGCGGTCTTGCTCAACTCAACAATTGGTTTTGCTACCCTTGTGATTGTAAAGAAGGCAATGAGTCCTACGAATACTACTGCCACGACAAAGGCTATAATTAAGTTCATGTAAACCTGCTCTTTAGCCTTTTCTATGCTTTTTGTCACTTCGCTGGCAATGTTCTCAGCGGGATTACCCGGACTTTGAGTAAGATACTTGAAATACCCGTCTATGTATGCTCCGGTGCCCGCCATTATTACCACTCTTGACTTTATATAAGGATCGTAAATCGGCGTTGGCAACAACACTTGCTGATAACATCCGTATTTTTCAACAGTCTCGTTCGTTTCTGGCTCAATCCAAGTATAGTAGTCACATATAATCTGCGCGGGATATCCCACGGCTTTCATAGTTAAGTTGTAGAAATCCGGCATACTTTCGTTCCATTTGAGATCATACTTGATGTCCTTTCCCCATTTATCTTTTGAAAGTGTAGGATAAACCAAGGTTATTACTCTCCACTCGCCCCCAACGAATCCCGCACCCATAACCCAAGTGTATTCACCCATTCCCCATCTTCTAGAAGCGATCTCCAAGAAATCAGGATCTTTCAGAAGATCTGTTGTTGTCAAATTGGGATTTTCTCTCAGTTTACTCCTCAAATAAAGTTCCAACTTTTTGGAAAGTTCATCAGTTTTCATTTTTACTGCTTCTTCTCCCGCCTTAACAATATAGACCTGACTTACATTTATAACCCCCGTTCTTGCATTTTCACCGAATTCCGCAACACCCATCACCGTAAGCTGGGCTAGGAGTAAAAGGGGCACAAAGCTCGCAAGCAGAACTATTATAACGATTTTGGGTGTTAACTTCATCTCTTCACCACCTCCACAAAATCATTTACCTTAATCCTTTCTCTCACCCAAGTTGGCACAACAACAAAACCCGGTTTAGAGTATGGCAGAACTCCGAGAGTTGCCCCACTCTCTTTTTGAATTACATAGTCTCCCTCAGCCACGCTACCGTTGAAGTCGTATTTCTGTGTAAAATTCAGATCACTCCCAATTTTTGCCTTGATTCCGTTTAATTTCATTTCAACGCTTTTAGGTTCTGGCAGCATCCTACCATCTTCCATGTGTTTTGAGGCTTTCTCTGATTTCATGCTTTTGGCAGATCTCTCCTTGAAATACTTGCCTATAACCACCATTTCAGGTGGAAGTTCCAATAACTTTTGAAGAAGTTCCTCAGGAAGCAATCCTTGATATATTTCCCTGATTTCGTAGTATCTGAGCCTTCTCTCCAATTCTCTTACTTTTGCCTCTAATTCTTGAGTTTTTTCATTGTTCTCTTTTATAATTTTCTCTGTATTTAGATCCATACCTACACCTTACAATTATTACCATGTTGCTTTGCTCTAAAATATAAAATTTTCTCATTTTCGCACTTAATCCTGCTAAACCCTATAGATTAGTTAAAGTTTTTAATCTTTGAAGACATGTCCTTTCACATGATCCCACCATCCTACTCTCCTGAAAAAGTTGAGGCCGAAGTTATAAGCTTCTGGAAAGAAAACAAAATATATGAAAAAATAAAGGCCAAGATGGGTAAAAAATTCTATTTCCTTGATGGACCGCCCTATACAACAGGCAGAATTCATCTCGGAACAGCCTGGAACAAAATTATCAAAGATACCATCCTTAGATATCTTCGAATGAATGGTTTTTCCCCCACCGACACTCCCGGCTGGGACATGCATGGATTGCCCATCGAGGTAAAGGTAGAGCAAGAGCTCGGATTTAAGAGTAAAAAGGACATAGAGAGCTTTGGTGTTGGGAAATTCATAGAGAAGTGCATGGAATATGCTTTGAAAAACAAAGATATGATGACTGAACAATTCAAAGCATTGGCAGTATGGATGGACTGGGAAAAACCATACATGACCATAAAAGCAGAATACATAAACTCCGCATGGTTTGCTATTAAAAAAGCACACGAAAAAGGGCTTCTTGAGAAAAAATTAATGGTCGTGAACTGGTGTCCACGTTGTGAAACTGCTCTTGCTGAAGCAGAAGTAGAGTATGCTGATCGGGAAGATCCTTCGATCTTTGTCAAATTCAAACTTAAAGATGGCGGATATGTTCTGATCTGGACGACAACCCCGTGGACAATACCGGCAAATGTAGCTGTTGCAGTAAATCCAAATTTAACATATGCGAGGGTCAGAGCGTATAGAAATGGAATTTCAGAAGAGGTAATCTTAGCAGAAAGTCTACTGGATGTTCTTGCAAAATGCTATGAAAGATGGGAAGTTTTGAATACTTTCTCCGGAAAGGAACTTGAAGGATTAGAATACGAACATCCCTTAGCAGAAGAGGTTCCGCTTCAGGCAAACATCAAGCATAAAATTGTGCTTGCAGACTTTGTTTCTGCAGAGAACACCGGTTGTGTTCATGTTGCTACGGCACATGGTGTTGAAGACTTTGAACTCGGCTTGAAATACGGGCTCGAAATTTTCAATCCAGTTGACGATAGAGGCATTTTTACAGAGAAGGCAGGAAAGTATGCAGGTCTGAGCGTTAAAGAAGCGAACGAAGTAATAATAGAAGACCTATTGAAAAAAGATTTGCTGATGGCCGAAGAGAGAATTTTCCATCGATATGGACACTGCTGGAGATGTAAAACGCCAATCATTTTTAGGGCAACCGAACAGTGGTTTATCAGGATCACAGAGCTAAAAGATAAGATGCTTGAAGAGATCGAGAAAGTTCAATGGATTCCAGAATGGGCAGGAAGTGCAAGGTTTAGAGACTGGATAAGCAATGCTAAGGATTGGTGCATTAGCCGACAACGCTACTGGGGAATTCCACTGCCGATCTGGATATGCGAAAAATGCGGTAGAATGAAAGTTTTAGGAAGTATTAACGAAATCAAGTGGAGTAACGATCTTGACTTACATAGACCTAAAATCGATGAAGTAAAGTTTTCCTGCGAATGTGGCGGAGAGATGAGCAGGGTTAAGGATGTCTTTGATGTATGGTTCGACAGTGGAGTAGCAAGCTGGGGGAGCATAGAATACCCATTAAAGACTGAAAAATTCGAACTCTGGCCCGCAGATTTCATAACCGAAGGACATGACCAAACGAGGGGCTGGTTCTACTCACAACTCGGAACTTCTATTATTTGCTTCGATAAAGCTCCTTACAAAGCAGTCTTAATGCACGGTTTCACCTTAGACGAGACGGGAAGAAAAATGAGCAAAAGCCTCGGCAATGTAGTTGAGCCGGAGGAAGTGATTGGTCAGATTGGGATTGATTGCTTCAGACTCTATGTGCTAAGCTCTGCGGTTTGGGAAGATCTAAAGTTCAGCTGGGAGGAAGCAAGAAACGTGCTGAGAAATATTAACATTCTGTGGAACACAATCAGGTTCGCCCATACCTACATGACCATCGATAAATTCAGAGCTGGAAAAGATGTTGAATTAAGCCTTGAAGACAGGTGGATTCTTTCAAGACTTGAAAGATTTAATGCTGAAGCGGTTTCTGCTATGGAGAAATTCCAGCTTCACAGGGTAGTCAAGAGCTTTTTTGAGTTCATAATTGAGGACTTCAGCAGATGGTATATCCCGCTAATCAGAGCAAGAGTATGGGAAGAAGCGGAGTCAAAAAGAAAGCTTTCCGCTTACGAAACCATGTTCAGAGTTATCGATAAATCGCTCCGCATAATTGCACCTTTTGCCCCTGTTCTCAGTGAATGGTTCTATCAGAACTTTATAAAGAACTTTAGAGATGGCAAGGAGAGCATTTTCATGGAAGAATACCCCATTCCAAATGAGGCGTGGATTGACAGAGATCTCGAAGAGAAAATGAAGATTGCAAGAGAAATTGTAGAGGCGGGAAATAGTGCAAGAAGTAAGGCAAAAATAAAGCTTAGATGGCCTCTAAGAGAAATGATTGTCGAAACCAATGTTAAGGGGCTCGAAAATTTCATAGAGATAATTGCAAAGCAAAGCAATGTTAAAGAAGTGAAGTTTGTTGAAAAATTCCCATTGATTGTAACCATAAAACCGGACTTTAAGAAGATTGGTCCCATACTTAAAGGAAAGGCAAAAGATTTTGCTGAATTTGTTTCAAAATTAAGGGAAGTCCCTGAAGAAATAGAGTTCGAAGGTTTAAAACTAACTCGGGATTATCTCATAGTTGAGGAGAGGATACCCGAAGGATACCAAGTTGCAGAATTCAGCCACGGAAGGGTTTATATCAATACAGCTCTTGACGAGAATCTGTTACGGGAGGCCTACGCAAGAGAAGTTGTGCGAAGAATTCAGCAAATGAGGAAAGAGTTGAATTTAAACGTTGAGGAGTTCATAATTAGCTACGTTGAAATCGATCCAAAGCTTCTTGAAGGCTGGATAGAGTATATTAAGAACGAGACGCGATCCAGAGAGCTCAAATTCGCAAATCCAGAAGGTTACGTTAAAGAGTGGGAAATTGAAGACCTCAAGATTAAAATCGGTATAAAGAGATGGAGCTGAAAGAGTGGCTAAAGATCTACGAGGAAATACTCAGAGATTTTAATTTCTCAAGGGCGCGAGATGAGGAGGCGGCAAGACTAATCTCAGAGCTTGGACATGGGAAGCTTCTTCACTGTAAAGTCTTGGAATGTATAAAAGATCAGGAAGTTGCGGTGATAGGTGGGGCTTACAGGGGAGAAAAAATACGCCAAGAATTTGTGATTACTGCGGGAAAAGCTATAGAAAAAGTAGATATTATACCGAGGATTCATGTGACTGATTTAGAAGAGGGGCTTGATAAAATTTTAAAACTGGAGAAAGCGGGATGTATTTTAGTCTTTCACGCTCATGGCGATAACATCCACAGGCTTAGAGAGATCGTGCCAAGGGTGGAAAAATTCGTTGCAACTACACAATGTGAACCTTTCGACAGAGTTTACAATTTTGGGGGTTTCACAGATGGAGATAGAGCGGTTCTGTTAGCAAAAAGATTTGGAGCAAAAAAAATTATCCTTTATGGATTTGACTTTGAAAAAGGAGAGGGTTTGAAGTTGAAAAAACTTAAATGGGCGAGAAAGATCCTTGAAATTGAGGGTGTGCTCGATGCATCCAGCAAAGATCCAACTAAGGGGCTTTGACGATTTTGAAATTTCAAAATTGATTAAAAAAGCAGAAGAACTTAAATCTGAAGTTATTAAAACAAAATTTGGAGTGGATATTTTCTTTGACAATGTGGAGGACGCAAGAATGTTTATCTCAAAAATACAAAAAGAATTTAGAATTGAGAAGAGAATGAGCACTGAGAATCTCGGATTTAAAAAAGGGCGCGGTCGATTTCTCTTTGTTTATTCGGTAAGGAAAATTTGAAAAAACTTTTATTTCTTAAATGCCAAATTATTAAGTGTTCGATTTCATCCTTAAAGTCATACTAATTAGCAGTTCTGGCGCTTTAGCCCCTGGACCGCTCAGCGCTGCAACAGCTGCGATTGGAGTCAGAGAGGGATGGAAAGGTGGGTTTATGGTAAGCAGTGGACACTTTTTCGTAGAACTCTCTCTTGTTATCATAATTGCATTTTTTATTTCATTTTCAGGAGAGATTTTGGAAATTATAAAACCACTGGCATTAATAGGTGGTCTTTTCCTTTTGTTTTTTGGTATTCTAACGTTAAAAAGCGCCTTTGAAATTGGTGAAATCTCGATGAAAGAGTCGAGATTTTCTCCATTTATAACGGGTATCGCTTTAACAGCTCTTAATCCTTTTTTCATAGCCTGGTGGGCAGGAGTCGGTAGTGCGTTGATTAGTGAGGCTATTCTAAACTTTGGAAGCTTGGGCATCGCTGTTCTATTTGCCTCACATATTTGGATTGATTTCGCCTTTCTAAGCTTTTTAGCCTATGTTACATCCTTTAAGGGGATAACGCTTGGAGCATATAGGGTATTACTGATTTTTTTGGGTGTTCTCGTTCTATTTTTCGGCTTAGACTACATATCATTCGCGATAACTGAACTGCATCTCTCAGAGTTGATGACAAAGCTTTAATACATTCAAACAAAATTTTATTTGTGCTAATAGCGGAGGTATTTGGCGTTTTCATCGCGAAGTCGAAATTTGCATCATCCCCAGTAGTGGTCCTAAGGGCAGAAGATGGAAGAGTTCTACCGATCTATATCGGTTTTGCGGAAGCTGCATCCATATACTCTGCTTTAAACCGTTATCTACCACCGAGGCCAATGACGCATGACTTGCTTGTGGATGTGATTTCAAAATTGAATGGAAAAGTTGAAAAAGTAGTTATTGACGATCTAATAGACACGACATTTTACGCGAGAATTGTGATAAAGCAGGATGATAGAGAGATCGAAATAGACGCCAGACCAAGCGATAGCATCGCAATTGCTCTTCGAATCCCTTGTCCAATTTTCATAGCTCCAAAAGTTCTGGATGAAGCGGGACTTGAGGAAATACCTGAGGGTTTTATAGATTTTGGTCAAATCTCCTAACACTTAGAACCTTTATTTTGAAAATTGGCTCTTCGCCGATACAGAAAACAAGTTCGTTGCCTTTTTCTACTATCTTTTTAGGAAAATACGGCCTTTTATCAAATTTCTCAAGCAAACTGGCCGGAAGAGCGCGGAAAAAGTTGTAATTTGTTCCAAAATAAATAACCTCGCCCCTATCAATTTTCACTTTTTTTATATTGCTAACTGAAAAAAATACCTCAAGAACTTTTTCCCCATACTCGTAAAAGTTTAAAAAGGCAGGATTTCCCTTAATTTCAGAAATCATGCAGATACACTCATTTTCAAATTCCTTTAAACTTATTTTACCCCTTTGAACATATTGCCAGTTTAAAAATCTCGAAAGAGCTTTTGCAAAGCTTCTTGTCTTTCTGCTCGGCTTTCTTGAAGTTGTTAAGATCATAGCTCGCATTCTATGTATCTTGTTCCGTCAAAACCTCTAAGGACGTTGGCAGACTTCTGCGGAATTAAAATCTCATCTCTCAAATCCTCGAAGTCTTTAACTTCACGAAGATCTAAAAATCCCTCTTCGATCTTCACAGCCAAAAATAATCCGTTTTCTGCGTTTCTACAATTAAACCCGTAAAAGTTCGCTGGCATTAGGTTGTATGCCTTGCCAATTTTATAACCAAGCTCCCTGCCAAATAGGATCTCCTGAAAAGCTCTACTGAAAAAGAACCAGTCCGCTTCAACCAAGATCTGCCTTGGAAAAGCAGAGAAGTATGTTACAACTTCCTCCACGTTTTCTTTTTTATGGATCCAGAAGCAATCCTTACAGCTCCATACGGGCTTTCCAGATTGGGAAATAACGATCTCGCCAAATCTGTAGAGCAAACAAGGGTAAAAGATGCAAAAACATAAAGAGCAATCCTGTCCCTCAAAATGGCATGGATAGTATTTGCACTCATAAGCGGAGCCTGAAAGAGAGTTCATCGCAGCAAAAAGATCTACAAGTCCACGCTCATTCATTTAATCACTTTTCGCCTCACGATATTAATTCCTTTCTGTTGGCAGAATTATTTCTCCGTCTTCTCCGCTCAAAATAAAACCTCTACCTTCCAAGAACTCTCTAACGGTTAAAGCAGAGATCACCGCATCAACTTCGTCATGTGTAAGCTCAGGGATCGCTATAAACCTTTGAAGTTCTCTTATGATCTCAGAAAGACCTTCTTTTGTTCTTTTCCTCAATTTTGGTGCTATTTTCATCATAACTCTTGTAGCAAAAGGATAGACCTCAAATACTGCTATTCCTTCTTTTCTCAGCTCCTCTGCGATCTCTATGCCTTTGAGAGCTATATCTCTAAAAAATTTTGCTCCAGAAGGGAAAAGTCTAATTCCAAGCTTTAGCAATTTTTTCTCGCATTCTCTAAGCGTTCCTACTTTTGGAAAAGAGAGTGGAGCATCTATTCCAACCGCAACAACTCCCTTTAATTTTTCTTTGTCGTAATCGCCAACGTAGACAAGCTGATCTTCAATGATCGCAAGTTTGCAAGCCCTAATGCCAACATCGATGCCAGCGATCTTCATCAGAAATTCTCAGGAGAAACTTTTATGAAATTTTTCGCTGATCTTTACATTATAGGCAAACCAAAATAGTTATATTTCTGCTCATCAATGAATTTCCAAAGGGGTCGTGGCGTAGTCAGGAAGCGCGGCGGGCTCCAGTGGTGTGATGAATTGTGGGTCTGCTGAGCGGTGATGACCCATTGGAGCGCTGACCCGAAGAGACCCGCAAGTCGTGGGTTCAAATCCCACCGACCCCATATTTTCATATTGCTGTCTTCAAAACTCAAGGAATTTCTTATCCGAGTCTTTTCAACTTCTTGGCACCTTGAAATTATAAAGGTTAAAAGTCCAAAATCTTATATATTCGTGTGTGCATGCATGAATATGAAAACGATAACGATCGCAGACGATGTTTACGAGAAACTCGCAAAGATTAAGAATAATAGGAGCTTTTCGGAAGTTATAAGGGATCTGATTGGCAGTAAGGGAAACTTTGATATTTTAATGATAGGATTCGGAACGAGGAGCAAAGAGGAAGCGGAAGAGCTTGAAAAACAGATTGAGGATGTGAGAAAATGGATGGAATCCTTGATTCGAGTTTGATCATTGAGCTATTTAAGGGCAATGCGAAGATTCTAAATGCACTGCCAAGAGATTTGAATTATTTTATAGCCACAATAACTGTTTTCGAGCTTTATTGCGGAAAACTGAAAGAAAGAGAGGAAATTATGATCGAAAAGCTACCAAAAGTTGAGTTTTGCGAGAATTCTGCAAAAATCGCTGGCAAAATTTACCGAGACCTGAAGGAAAAGGGAAAAATTCCCAGTGTTAAGGACTTGCTCTTAGCCTCAACTGCAATCGCAAAGGATAAAATTATTTTAACCTGTGACGAGGGCTTCGAAATCTTTAGAGACTACGGGCTAAAGCTAAAAATCCTTGAGCGGTAATCAGCTTTAATCGCTGAGCACGTAGTCCACAGCCTCTTCTGCATTCTCAAAGATCTTCATCCCTCTCAGAATCACTGGAGGCTTTAAAGATGCGACACGCTTTCGCTCTTTCAGGGCTATTGCAAGCTCAGAAATCGTTCCATATTCTCCGCCAATCGAAATTAAAGCATCGCTTGAATGCACGATGATCATATTCCTCGCATGTCCCATGTTCGTCGCAATCTTTATGTCAATGTATGGGTTCGCCTCCTCAACTCCCCTCGGAAGCACTCCGACCGTTATTCCGCCTTTACTCTTTGCCCCCCTGGCACTTGCTTCCATAACACCGCCAAGCCCGCCGTTGATCAAAATACAGCCCCTCTCTGCAATAAGCTCACCAACTCTGTAAGCAAGTTTATAGGTTTCTTCATCGCAAGATCCACTGCCAATTACACCAATCTGCATGTTTAAGTGTCCGAAATGGGAATAAAATAGATTGCCCAAGCAATTTAATCAAAAAATTCATATCCTGAATTAGCGAGCATAGCAAATGGAACCGAAAGATTACAGAATCCAGCTTGCTGAGAAGGGTATTGAAGAAATAAAGAGGCTTTCGAATTCTCTGAGAATTCCAAAAAGGAAGGAGTTCATGGCAAAGATCGAAGAGATAGCAAGTGCATTACAGATCGTAAAGTTCAGCTACATGCCTGCAGAAGAAGTTGCGAAGCTGGAAGAACTTAAAAAGATTGCGGATTTGGCATCAAAATTAAGGAAGGAGATTCAGCAGAACGATTTTGCTGGGACAACAGCAGACTACTGGCTTGAATATATTGAAAAGCTTCCAGAGCTCATGAAGAGGGGTGAGATTGCGAAGATCTACGAAGCGGTTAGATTCTTTGCTGGCGATGTGATCTCGAAACGAAAGCTTGACCGCCTTTGGCTTTGCCTCGTCGATTGTGGCTTCAAGCTCGAAGTTATAACGAATTCCGAAGCACTAACCTCAGGTAGAAGAGTTGTTGCTCTTCTGCCTCCAAGAAAATTTGGCGAAATTGTTAGCAGGGGAATGTTTGTAGATGCGGTAGCGGACAAAAAAGGAGAGTTGAGCGTTGAGGAGATAAGAAAAATCTCCAAGAACCTTGGGGAAGTTGAATCAATACTGATCTCATTGCTCAGCTCAAAGAGCTGATCATCTGCCATAGTCATCCTCAATTCTTTCTATGTCGTCTTCTTCAAGGTATTCTCCGATTTGCGTCTCTATAACTTCAAGATCCACCTTGCCGGGATTTTCAAGCCTGTGCAAAACGCCCGCAGGTATGAAAGTGCTCTCTCCGGGGCGAAGAAGAATTTCCTTGTTGTCGAAAAGCACCCTTGCAGTGCCTTTAACGACTACCCAGTGCTCGCTCCTGTGATAATGTCTCTGCAGACTTAGCCTTTTTCCGGGCTTGATTGTGATCCTCTTTATTTTATAGCGCTCCCCTTCTTCGAGCAAAGTATAGGAGCCCCATGGTCTGTAGGCGGTTCTGTGAACAACGATCCTCTTATCGCCCTTTTTAGAAAGAACCTTGTGCAGTTCTCTGACTTTTTCGGATTCGCCCATTTTAGAAATGAGCAAAGCGTCTTCTGTATCCACTACGATCAGATTTTCAACACCAATCATTGCTGTTAGCTTCTGACTAATAACAAGGTTCTTTTTTGAGTCCAAGGCAAGGGGTTTTTCTCCAATGCTTACATTTCCGTGCTCATCTTTACTCAGCACTTCGTAAAGAGAGTCAAAGCTTCCAAGATCGCTCCATTTCGTTGCAAGTGGAACAACAGCTACTTTTTTGGACTTCTCAAGTATTCCGTAGTCCACAGAGATCTCCGGAAGCTCTTCGTAAATCTCTTCGATATTGTCGGACTCAAATGCTTTGAACACATCCGGAGCAAGTTTTTTGACTTCCTCGACAAAAATGGCTGAGTCAAATAGGAACATTCCGCTATTCCAGTAGTAGCCACTCTGCACGTATTGCTTTGCAGTCTCGAGATCCGGTTTTTCCTTGAATTCGTCTACGATAAAGCCATCTCCAGCTTCATTTCCGGGCTTTATGTAGCCGTAGCCCGTGTGCGCTCTTGTTGGCTTAATCCCGAATGTGACCAAGTAATCGTCAGAAAGCTTCTTTGCAGATCTAAAAGCCCTCTTGTAATCCTCGTTGACTTCGATCAGATGATCTGAAGGCAAAACTGCGAATTTTCCGGAATTGGCTTTTAGAACCCAAAAGATCGCTGGAAGGGTGCTTTTCGCCTTTGGCTCCAAAAATATGTTCTCCATGGGTATTTCAACGCTTAAATCCGCAAGATCGTCGAGAATCCTGAATTTATACTCCTTATTTGCGACTATAAATATCTCTTCAGGTTTGGAAAAGAGTAGAGCTCTCTCAACGGTCTTCTGAAAAAGTGTCGAGTTATCGAAGATCTTTATGAACTGCTTCGGCATCAACTCTCTGCTTAAAGGCCAGAGCCTTGTTCCCTTACCGCCAGCAAGGATCAAAGTTTTCACAATTAAAATCTATTTAGTATTAATATTTTTCTTCAGCCGTTCGATCGTGCTCAGAGCTCTGCCGAAGATGCCGAAGAGAGTCTGAAGCTCATAGTCTCTTAGCCTTGCCCTCCCAAGCACCCTTCTTAGAGTTACAAGCTCTCTTCTTTCTCTCTGCTTCGGAAAGCTCACATGCTCAAGGAGTTCAGCGACTTTCTTAATTAAGATCTCGAGCTCTTCAGCTTTTGCCAGATTCTCCACGCTCTCAGTCTTCTTTTTGCTCAGAAAGTAAAGCAGAATTGCTGCCGCGTGGCTTACATTCATTACTGGGTATTCTTCGCTCGTTGGAATCTTCACAAGTATATGGCATCTTTCAAGCTCTTCATTGAGCAATCCAAAGTCTTCCCTACCGAATAGCACCGCGACTTCGCCTTCAATGTAATCCATTAGCTCTTCTGGAGTAAGCAATGGCTTTCTAAGGAAACGATAGTCTCCTCCAGAGATCCCAGTGGTGCCGACGATCAGGTTGAATTTTGAAAGAAAAGAAAACAGATCCTCGACTACTACAGCATTTTCGAGCACATCCCTTGCATGTGCGGAGGTTTTAAAGCTCTCTTCGGTTACATTGCATCTGTATAGGTAAAGCTTTTCGAATCCGAAATTCTTAACAAGTCTGGCAATGAAACCGATGTTTTCGGGAATTTTGAGCTCAACAAGCACGACATGGATCATTGTGGGATGTTTGCGGAATGCGGTTCATGGCAGTAGGAGCATCTGACGCCACTTCCGTGGTTGTCCTCGACGACTGCGATGTTTCTGCCAGCAATTTTTTTGTGGCAAACCATGCATGCATCTCTTGTGTCTTCAACCACTATGCTTTGTGCAGTTCTGAGCTTGGCATGTTCCTTGCCCGTTCCATGACAGCTTGCACATTCCACAGTTGAGTGGTTGCCAAGCGATAGTGCTGTAAAGGTCTCGAGATGGCATTGCTTGCAAACATCGCTTTGCACGTAAATCGCTTCCTTGCCCATTTCTTCTTCAATGGCAAGAACAACGCTCTCTTCTTTTATGAACGGTGAAATAAGGAAAGTGTAAGCAAGAACTAAACCGTAGATCAGGATCGCTCCAATAAATATAGCGGTTGAGATCTTCATAGCTCCACCACCGTGTCAAGATTCAAATAGAAAACCCTTGGGAGAGTTCCCGCTTCGGGCTTAAGCACCGTGGTTCTGTTCTTCTTAATCAGCTCATAAACCCTGCTACCCTCTTCGAGGGCACCGAAAGTTCTCGCTCCAGTTGGGCATGCAACAACGCATGCGGGCAACAAGCCTTTCCTAAGGCGGTGATAGCAGAATGTGCACTTATCAGTCACCTTCTCTTCGGGATGCACAAATGTGGCTCCGTAGGGGCAAGCAGTGAGGCAATACTTACAGCCAATGCACGTCTCCTTATCGACAAGCACTATTCCTTCCTTCGTATGAAATCTTGCATAAACAGGGCAAACATTAACGCATGGAGCGTTTGCACAGTGATTGCATAATTTGGGAACATAAAAACCCTTTTTGGCTTTTGCATTGAGGAATGGATTTTCGTTTGTGTTCATCACAACTTTTTTGCCATCAAGATACCCCTCAATCCAAGTTCTTGAGATTGGCATTTCCATGGGCACATGATTTTCGGTCTTGCATGCGATTACGCATTTTCCGCAACCAATGCACTTGTTCACATCAACAACCATTGCGAATTGCTTGGCATCGCGGCTTTCAACCATCTCCCTCGTTCTTCCCGATGGAATTACGATTTTGAAACCTGGCAAAATCGGAATTGCAGCCAAGCACTTCAAAAACTCTCTACGATGCATGCTCCACCTCCATTGGCAGAATCTTGTATACCACATAGTAGGCAAGCATTACAAGTGCCAAGGCACCGAGAGTGAACATGATCTCGAAGGGATGCGGATGAGTTGGTATTGCGATCCCAGAAATATTCTTCACAACCTGCCCTGCAAACAGGAAGTCGTATCTGTAAGTAAAGATTCCAGCGATTACGAGAAGCGATGAAGCTAACAGTGCTCTCACATTCTTACCCGCAAATATCAGAAGAAGTAGCGGGATAAACATGCCCAAGAGAACTTCAATGACCCAGAAATTAAAGATATACTCACCAAACATCAGATTCTGGACTGAGAGGGATGCAAAGTAATTTACACCTGGATAACCAACAATTACAACTCTCCAAGCTGTGAACAGAATCGCTATCGCAAGTGCTACCCCCAAAATGTTCTTCAAGACTGGCAATGCGGACATCTTTTCATTAGAACCCTTAGCCCATGAAGTAACGATCGTCGCAAGGATAAGAACTGCAGATCCGCCAACAATCGCTGTGACCACAAAGTAAATCGGAGTTATTGCGTCATGCCATAACGGAATGTAGCTTGCCGCAAACAAAGCGCCGAGGTTGCTGTATGCGAGAATTGCGGTGATCAGTGCTACAACCCCAATGGGTCTTGCAATTTCCAGATCAAGCTTTTTGTCAGTTGAAGTTAGATACTTCGCAAGTTTATTTAAGCCTGGAGACTGTAAATACTTGTTATTTATGTATTCTCCTACAAAACGTAGAGAGACAATTCTGCCAACTGTTCCCTTAATTCCTTTCAGTTCACCTTGCTTAACGAGATCGCTCCTAAAGTAGAACCAAGCTTCAATTATCAAGAGAACTACTTCAAGAATGTAAAACATGATCATCCAATACATCACGCTTGTTGGATTTGCATGACCCAAAACCGCATAAGCACCTCTTTCAATTCGTTCTAAATCTACCGAGATCGTGATCAAACCGACAATTATCGAGAGAATTGCAATAACAACCGCGTCTTTTACGATTGCTTCAAGTTCTTTAATGTGTAGCACTTCTGCAGCTGAAGCAATTGCAGCGGTGCCCAAGAGCACGAGGAACACATATAGGGCTACGAGATATCGCCATGGGACACCAAAAGCGGACTCAAAAGGCTCCACTGGAAGCTCTACAGGTATCAAAGGTGGAAAGTGCATCAAGTAAGCTCCAGCAAACCCTAATAGCACTAAGACGAGCGTTATTGAAACGAAAGCGGTCTCAATTGTCCTCAATATCTCACCTCTTTCCGAAATCGGGTCTTTAGCTTTTTAAGTTTTTCCAATTTATCTAAGGTGCGGTTATTATTCAAATCAAGTTGGGAACTAAAAATGAAAAAATAATTAAGCAAGAGATGCAAGGGTTTCCATGAACTTCGAGTTTACACAAGAACAGGAAGATATAAGGAAAGCTGCGAGAGAGTTTGCTACGAAGGAATTCTTAAAAGAAAAGGCTGAGGAGTTTGACAAA
This sequence comes from Archaeoglobaceae archaeon, assembly GCA_038734275.1. Classification (NCBI taxonomy): domain Archaea; kingdom Methanobacteriati; phylum Methanobacteriota; class Archaeoglobi; order Archaeoglobales; family Archaeoglobaceae; species Archaeoglobaceae archaeon. Next base: position 18,826 of record JAVYOO010000011.1, on the reverse strand, counting down.
AAAGAAGAATTTCCTTTTGAGATCTGGAAAAAAGCATGCGAACTCGGATTCATTGGAATTCACTTTCCAGAGGAATACAGCGGTGCGGGAATGGGTTGCCTTGAGAACATAATAATCGCAGAAGAGTTTTGCAGAGCGGATAGCACAATTGGAAGTGCGGTTATTCTCTCGGACTTCTCATGCGAGCTTTTGATGATGTTCGGAAGCGAAGAGCAAAAGAAGGAAGTCTTGCCAAAGGTTGCTAAGGGAAAGGCAATTACCGCTGGTTGCTACACTGAACCTGAGGCTGGAAGTGATTTGACCGCAATAAGGACAAGAGCGGTAAAAGATGGAGATGAATGGGTGATCAATGGTGCCAAGACATTCATAACCAATGCCCCGATTGCGGATTACTTCATAATATTAGCGGTGACTGAAGAAACACAACCAAGATATCGCGGTTTCACTCTTTTCCTTGCAAAGAAGTGCGATGAGATTAAGGTAACCCCAATTAAGGGTAAACATGGTATAAGGGCATCTCCGACTGCGGAAGTTGCATTCAAAGATCTAAGAGTTGGCGATGACGCAATAATAGGGACTCTAAACAGAGGCTTCTATCAGGTTCTGGAATTCTTCAACGAGAGCAGAATCGAGATTGCAGCTCAGGCATTGGGGATAGCCCAAGGAGCTTTTGATAGGGCAGTCAACTACATGAAGCAGAGAAAGCAGTTTGGACAGCCAATAGGAGCTTTTCAGGCACTACAGCACAGGATAGCGGATTTAAGGGCTGAAATTGAAGCGGTAAGATTGCTTGTTTACAAAGCAGCATGGAGTTTTGATGCGAAGAAGCCGGATCCAGCGTTGACTTCGATGGCAAAGTATCTCGCAGGAAAGCTGGCTGTGAAGGTTTGCGATGAAGCAGTGCAGATGCATGGTGGCTATGGATACATTGCTGAATACGAAGTCGAGAGATTCCTGAGGGATGCAAAGATAACAGAAATCTACGAAGGGACAAAGGAAGTTCAGCTTAACACGATTGCAAGAGAGATGTTCGGGAAGCTGAGATAATCTTATATATTTTTTAGCTAATTTGAATTGTGGCAAAGAAGGTTATAATAGCGATAGATAGAGATGACGATCTTGGACAAAAAGTTGGGATAGCTTCTCCTGTTATTGGGCGTGAGAACGTTCTTCAGGCAGCTGTTAGACTTGTCTTGGCGGATCCCGAAGACTCAGATGCAAATGCAATGTTCTCTGCGGTAAAGATACACGATGAACTTGTCGAAAAGGGAGAGGATTGCGAAGTCGTCGTGGTCACTGGAGACAAAAATGTTGGTAAAGTTTCTGACAGCAAAATAGCTGAACAGCTCGACAGCATTATGGTAAATATAAACCCAGAAAGTGTTATAGTCGTAACAGATGGTTCTGAAGACGAATTCGTGATGCCACTTGTTTATTCGAGATTTAAGGTAGATCTGCTTCATAGAGTTGTTGTTAAGCAGAGCAAAACACTCGAAAGCACTTATTTCATGCTAAGAAGAATGTTTAATGAGCCAAAAGTCGCAAGAGTTACGCTTGCCCCAATTGGAATAATTTTTCTTGTTTATTCTTTCTTTCTGCTGATACAGCATCCTGAATGGGGTGTTGGCGGAATAATCTTGTTCTTAGGCATATATTTTGTTGGAAAAGCCTATGGGCTGGATAAAGCCCTTGCTTCCTTTTTCGAGGGAATTCGCAGAAGTGTAAGCGAAGGCAGACTTTCTTTTGTGTTTTATCTTGGTTCAGGCATTTTGATGCTGATAGGTCTTGCAAATGGCTTCAACGCGTCCATTGCCCAGACAACCCCACATATCGCAATTGCAACGTTCATATTTTATAGCATCGCTTGGATAACCCTTTCTGGAGTAGCAATAGCGATTGCAAGGGCAATAGATGCCTTCAGCGAAGGGAGAAAGGTTGGAAGGCATTTCACATCAGCGTTTATAACTATTTCGATTGGTCTTATTATCTGGGGAACCGCGGGATATCTGATCAACCCAGAAATAAGAGACTCGATTTACAGATTCGCAGCAGCGGTTTTTGCAGCGCTATTCGTTTCCGCAATTGGTCTACTGTTCACAAGGAAGAAATAAAAATCTCGAGTCTTTTGAGTTTTCTCTTTCCACTTTCAAGCTTTTTGTTCGCTAAATCAACCGCAATGCGAAGATAGTTATCTTCAATGATCTTTTTGCCATCAATTGCCACTGGTAGTTCTAATCTTTCAAGAGAGGCGATCTCTACAACAAAGTTTTGCAAAGAAATAAGTCCACTTCTTCTGAATCCAGCATCGTTTGCAATTTTCATTAGTTTTCTGGCGGATTCAAGATCTTTGCATGCGACGTGTATGATCGGGGGATACTGTATAAGCCATCCCTGTCTCTGGCACTTTTTAACGCATTCCAAAACTTCGCCAAATTCAACCCTGCGATGCCATTTCCCAATAAATTCAGAATTTAGCTTTTCTCCAAAGTTTTCCAGATCTATTACCGCAATCCTACCGCTACAGCTTGAAAGTGTAACGAAGTTTTCTTTTTCATTTATTTTTTCAAGGATCGGTATTATATCATCGTCAAGCTTTGATTCCCTTTTTGCTTCCTCATAGCTCTCAAGCTTTTCTTTTTTATAAGCAGACCACATCACTTCTTTGCAAGCGTTGAAACGTAAGCCAGAAATGCAGAGAGCTGGATCCTTTCGTTTGCTCCCTCAGTCAGTCTAAAATCTATCTCGCCCAGTTTATCGATTAACAGAACCTTCAGCTTCTCATTCATGTTTGAAGAAGTGATCTCTCTGAAGAGCTGTGCAATCACGTCTTCACCGCTCATGCCGTATTCAAGCATAAGCTTGCTTAACTTTTCACGAGCTTCGACGAAGTTGCCCTTAAGGGCAGTTTCAAGAATTTGAGCAATTTCTTCTGGTTGAGCGGTTGCAGTGATCTGGAAGATTTTCTCTCGATCAACGACTTCTCCAATTGCTGCCGCACCTTGGAGAGCATTTATCGCTTTTCTGAAATCTCCACCAGAAATGTATAGAATTGCCTCAATTCCGTCTTCGGTAATCTTTACCCCTTCTTTTTGGCAGATTTCAAGCAATCTTTTCTTCATCGCTTCTTTGGATACAGCCTTAAATCTGAAAACAGCACATCTGCTTTGAATTGGCTCTATTATCCTGCTCACGTAATTACAGCTTAAAATAAATCTACAGCTCTTTGAGAACATTTCCATTGTTCTCCTGAGTGCAGCCTGAGCGTCTGCAGTCAATGCATCGGCTTCGTCGAGAAATATAATTTTAAAAGGTGCTCCACCAAGCGGAGCGGTTCTTGCGAATTCCTTGATCTTGTGCCGAACTACATCAATTCCTCTCTCATCGCTTGCGTTCATTTCGATAAAGTTATCCCTCCAAACATCTCCAAACAGGTCTCTTGTCAAAGCTATTGCTGTTGCGGTCTTTCCTGTGCCAGGAGGACCTGAAAAAAGCATGTGAGGAATGTTTTTCCTCTCAACGTAGCCTTTTAGCCTTTTTATGATCTCCTCCTGTCCAACCACTTCGTCAAGTGTTTTAGGACGATACTTTTCGACCCAGATCTCAAACTCTTCCATCGCTTTCTTGTTTTATTCTTTGTAAAAAAAACTATCGCAGAACTAAAGATTGTCTGGATTTTTTCTTAACTCTTTGCAACTTTGGAATTTTTTCTAACTTTACGCGAAATCCAAGTTCTTCCAAATATGCCTTTGAAAGTTTTCCCTCACCATGGATCATGAGCTCAAGCAAATCTCCTCTGTCGTCTATGTCCACGGATGAGTAGAAAGAATCAAAGATTCGATAGCTAAAACCGAGAGATTTTGCAAAATTCAAATGTTTTATAAAACTGCAATAATGATAAGAAACTCTGAATCCTTTTTTTCTAACGAGAAGCATGTTTGTTCCTCCTTTTCTACCAGGAGCAATTACTACGTCTTCTTTACAATCCAAAAACCTTTCAATTGTTTCTGAATTTAAAAGAGGTAAATCTGACATCACGATTGCCTTTGGAACTTCTTCAAGTTCAGAGTTCACACAATCGTCCAGAGGTCTGTTATCTTCTTCAAGCTCGACCCCAAGATCGAGATTTAGTTTCGAGGATGAGACTATCTTTATTTCAAGATCAAGTTTTTTTAGAACATTGACTACATCTATCAACATCAATTCCGCAAATCTTTTTCTCTCTTCTTCACTTAAAACATCGCTAAGTCTGGATTTTGGATTTACGGGTTTGAAAGGTATCACGAATTTCATGAAAAGATCCTTTCAACAAGCCAGTGAGGGTCAAACTTTACCAAATCCTCATAACTTTGCCCTGTTCCCAGAAAAAGAATCGGTTTTTGAGTTACATAGCTGATCGAGATTGCAGTTCCGCCTTTTGGATCTGCATCGATCTTGGTTAGAATGCTACCGTCAATCCCAACCATTTCATTAAACATTCTTGCTCTTTCAACAGCATCATTTCCCGCAATGGTCTCATCAACAAAAATGATCAGATCCGGTTTAGTGACTCTCTTTATCTTCTCAAGCTGATCTAAAAGATTCTTTTTGGTGTGCATTCTTCCGGCTGTGTCCGCGAGAACAATATCTATGCCTCTACTCTCTGCATGCTTCAAGGCGTCAAATATGACCGCAGTGGGATCAGAGCCGGGATTGTGCTTTATAAGTCTAACTCCAAGTCTCTTTGCATGCTCCTCAATTTGCTCTATCGCTCCCGCCCTAAAAGTGTCTCCAGCAGCGATCACAACGCTGTATTTGTTCATGAGCCTCTTTGCTACCTTTGCAATCGTCGTCGTTTTTCCTGTGCCATTTACCCCAACGAATATTATGTTTAAAGGTTTTTTATCCTTAATCCTCCGCTCTACAAACTCATCAAAGTCGAATTGATTTTTTTGCAGGATCTCAATCAGAACTGCCTTCAGCTCTTTTTCAACTATGTTGTAAAGACTTTCTCCAATTTTCTTCCTTTTTCCAGAAAGTCTTGCCTTTAGTTTCTCTCTTATTTCACCCACCACTTCAAATGCAACATCGCTTTCGAGCAGAATGACTTCAAGCTCATCAAGAATCTCATCGACTTTTTCTTCCGAGATTAAAACCTCTCCACTTGCCAAGGCGGATACTTTTTCCCCAACACTGCCAATATCTATTTTTTCTTTTAACTGCTGAAGTTTCTCCTTAAGTGCCTTAAACATCTCATTCCTCTTTCTTCTTTGAAAGCTCCGCTATTTCCTGCTGGATCTTTGATGCTTCAAGAACTATTCCCCTGAGAGTGTTTGTTGTGTCTGCACTTGATTTCTCAACTTCTTCCAGCCTCTTTTTAATAAAGTCGAGGGCACTATCGACGTCCTTTTCAACAACTATCCCTGAACCAACCTCCAACAAAACTTTTTTGCAGTCTCTTATGTCTGAATAAGCGTAAACGCCTCCCCCAAGGCTCACGAGGGCGTTAATTTCTTTCTCAGCAGTTTTTAAAAATTCCAAAGTTGAGATTGCTTTTCTATACTCATTCGCAATAAGTTCCAGTTCAACCAATCTCCTTTGCAAAAGTTCGAAATCCTTTTGTAGTTGTTGGAGAACTGCAACTTTCTCTTCGATGCTCATTTACCCACCTTTTTTATTTCTTCAACTTTTATGAGATGCCTCTTAACCTTGTGATTGCTCCCTATTATTGAAAAGAGCTTTTCCAAAGCAAGTTTCTCACTCTCAGCTTTAATTACTTTTTTAAACTTTTTCCAGCCGTCTACATCTTTAAAAGATCCTTTTATCTCGAACATACGACCACCTCACGGAAACAGAGCTTCATCTATAATTCCTAACTCCAAACCGGTAGTATCCCTACCAACTATGTATCCTTTTGAATTTGCGATGATGCTCGAACCAACCATGTCGTTGCCGAAATTGGCGGTTCCTTTCAAAGCTTCTATGCCCATAACCCTCTTGATCTTTTTTAATTCCCATTCATTTGTGTTAGGATGCACTATTCCTCCCCTGTTCGTTATTACCCCTGCCATCCCGACTGTTTTTATTCCCCCAATTGTTCCCAAAACTATCTCTATGTTAAGAAAATCGCTTATCTCTTCTACAATGTGATTGGCCATCTCTGGATGAGCAATACCTCCCCTGTCATTTAGACAAAAATTGTTTCCCAAACATGTCATTGGTGTATCCACAACTTTAACTTCAAACTTGCTCTCAAGCTTTTCAAGTTCTTTGGTTGTAACGCTACTGCTAACAACCAATCCATTTGAGTTCATCGCAATCATTGATCCTACAAGTTCTGATCCTGCAATCGTGGTCACCACTGTCTCAACACCAAGAGTTTCCTTTAAAGAAGATTCGAACTTCTCGTCAGATACACCTATTACTGCAAAATTCTCCGAAACTTTTGCATATAATCCGATAAGGGGGCTTCCGTGAACGGCTAAAAGCCTCATGCAAGTTCTACTTCAACAATTCCATCGTCAAACTTCACCGCTCTGACTCTGATTCTCGCTGGAGCCCATTTTGCTCCTCTGCTCCACAGAAACTCGTTAACTTTTTCATCAAGTTTTACATTCTCAGGTGGAACCTTCATGTGTCTGCTCAGAAAGTTTCTGAGATATCTTGTAGCTTTTTTGGCCCTCAACCACCGAGGGTATCGGACGAGTTTCTGCCTTAGTCTTAAGGAGTAAATTCTCTCAACCTGAATATTCGCCATCCGCTCACCTCAGACTTTCAGCTTCCTCCTTCTCCAGTATCTCCTCTTGGGACTGCCGAATACTCTTCTTCCTGTTTTTATGGTAACCCAAACTGGAGCGCGAACGTTCTGCTTCAATGCCTTGGCCAATCTCAATTTAACTCCAAGAGTTTTCTTACCCATAACATCACTTCCTAACAATTTTGGTTTCTCTTTTTTTCTGAACCCTTTTCAAAATCTCAACAAGCATATTGTCTGAAATTTTTCCCTGAATCTTTCCAGCCTGAGCCAAATAGACGAGCTGGGTTTCTACCGCTTCAGCAATTTCTGGATGAGCTAATTTTAACCTTCCAAGTCTTTCCCTTGCCTCTGGCTCGAGTATTGTTCGTAGTATAGCCTGCTTTTGAGCTTCATACTGTCTTCTAAGCTCTTCCTGTCTTCTCAATTCCTCAAGCTCCTTTTGCCTTTGCATCTCAAGAAGTTTTCTTCTTCTTATTTCCTCCAGCTCGTCCATGGCTCATCACCTCAGTATTTACTCAGTTCTGGAATCTTCTGAGACAATTCTGACTTCAACTCCGCTGCTATTTTGTCCAAGTAAGCTCTACCTGCAGGAGTTAAAACTCTTCCCCTGGGAGTTTTCTTAACAAAACCCAGTTGCTCCAGCTGATGCAGAGCGTTTCTCACTATTGACCCGCTTCCCTTAGCAAAGTGCGCCGGTCTAACTCCACGTCTTTTTCTGCCTCCATAGTAGGATCGCAGTCTCTCGATCCCTACGGGCCCATCGATGTAGATCCTCCTGAATATGGATGCAAGTCTAATATACCACCAGTCGGGCTGATCCGGAGCCCTTTCCCTGTTTACTCCTGTCTTGACAAACTTAGCCCACTCCGGCGGAGACACAGCATCCTTTAGCTTCTGTGCAACCCTGTTTATGAGCAGTTCTGCAGGCACATCGTATACACTCATCAGATTCACCTCTCCAAAGTTATAACAAATCCCCTCACGTCTTTAACCTTACATCCGAGCCTTTTGGCCAACTCTTCACCTACCGAACTCCTATTGCTCCTACTCTCGAAATTCCTGAGCAGTTTAACTTTCACTATTCCCCTCTTTTCAAGTTGGAGATTTATTTCGTTTATTAAGCTTTCCGTTATTCCTTTCTTGCCTACATTGATCTTTACCATTTCCATTTCCTCTTTGCGGGCTCTCAACTAAAAAATTTTTTCATGGAAAGAGGGGCGGAATTTTCAGTCCAGTTCGCTCATCCAAGCCAAACATCAAATTCATGTTCTGTATTGCCTGCCCGCTTGCACCTTTAACCATGTTATCGATTGCCGAGACTACTACCACTCTCTCGCCAGCAGGATAAAGAGCTATATCGCAGAAATTGCTTCCCCTTACCTGGCTCAACTTTACCTCCTCCTGAAGTCTTATGAAGTAGCAGTCTCTGTAAAAATCTTCATATATCCTGTAAAGCTCTTCTCTTGTTAGCTCTCCTCTCATAAATACGTGTGCATTTGTTAGAATCCCCCTCGAACCGGGAAATACCTGGGGAGTAAAATAAACCCTTACATCTTGCTGAAATCTCGAAAGTTCCTGGATAATTTCAGGAAAATGTCTGTGATCTGTCACTTTATAAGGAACTATCGCCTCGTGCAAGTTTGGATAATGCGTGAATTCAGACGGACTCTCCCCTGCACCAGTAATTCCGCTCTTGCAATCAAATACAACTTTTTCAATTAATTCAAGCTTTGCAAGTGGCGCCACAGCTAAAACAGTGCCAGTTGGATAGCATCCCGGGTTTGCCACGAGCTTTGCTCTTCTTATTTCATCACGATGAAGTTCCGTTAAACCATAAACTGCCTCCAGATAGCCAGTATGTTTCTTGCCATAGGTCTTTTCGTAAACTTCCTTCGGTAATCGATAATCTGCAGACAGATCCACAACCTTTATACCGACCTCCAGCAATTTAGGAACATAAAGCATCGCTTCTCCATGCGGGACCGCAGTAAACACGACATCACAATCAGAGAAGTTTTTGATTTCCGGAGCACAGAATTTAATATTATAGAACCCTCTAAGAAAGCTATGTAGCCTCCAAACTTCCTTTCCCTCAAATCTCCTTGATGAAACTGCAGAAACTTCTGCTTTTGGGTGCATAGCAAGGAGTCTTAGGAGTTCTCCCCCTGTATAACCGCTCGCACCAATAATTCCAATTTTCATACCACTGAGTTTGAGTTGCTAAATATAGTCTTTTCTACATGCAAAAAATTTAAATAAAAAGTGAAATTATGTTTTAAGGGGTCAAAATGAGGCTCTTCGTCATAGGCTTTGGGCAGGCTGGCGGGAAGATTCTTGACATGCTTATCGAGAATGAAAAAAGAAGAGGATCAAATATTAGAATGAGATGGCTTGCTGTAAATACTGCAAGAACAGATTTAATAGGCCTAAAACATGTTCCGATGCAGGACAGAATTTTAATCGGCCAAACAGTAGTTAAAGGACACGGTGTAGGAACGGATAACAAAATGGGGGCCAAAATAACCCAGGATGAAATCGAAACGATTCTAAATGCTATTGACGAAAGGGGAACTCATGATTTGGACGCCTTTCTCATTTTAGCTGGTCTTGGTGGTGGAACGGGGAGTGGAGGTGCACCAGTTCTTGCAAAGCATCTTTCCGAGATGTATTCTGAGCCGGTATACGCATTTGGAATTCTTCCTGCACCTGAAGAAGGAAAGCTTTACTCTTTGAATGCAGCAAGAAGCATGATTTCCCTGATGAAATACGTTGATAATCTCATTCTGTTTGATAATGGAGCATGGAAATTTGAGGGAATGAGTCTCAAGGATTCTTTCGCAAAGATAAACGAAGAAATAGTTAGAAGAATCGCTTTACTTGCAAGAGCGGGAGAACCAATAGAAGAAGACTTGGTAGGAGAAATGGTTGTGGACAGCAGCGAGGTTATAAATACTCTAAAAGGTGGCGGAATCACATCAATTGGTTATGCAACAAGTTTAGCCGAAACTGATTCAAAAAAAGGGTTGCCATTCTTCAGAAAGAAGAAAAAAGAGGAAATTGAAACGATTGAAGGTGACAAGGCTATAAAAATAGCCTCTCTCGTCAGAAGGGCCGCACTTGGAAGGTTGACATTACCATGTAACATAAGTAGTGCAGAAAGGGCGCTAATTTTGGTTGCAGGTCCTCCAGAGCATCTCGACAGAAAAGGACTCGAGAAGGCAAAGATCTGGCTTGAAGAGCAAATTGCCGGGGTTGAAGTAAGAGCGGGAGACTATCCTACAAGGAGAACAAAATACGTCGCAGCTTTAGTTGTTCTTGCCAACGTAACCGAAGCTCCCAGGGTAAAAGAGTTGCAACAACTTGCGATTGAAGCAAAGGAAGGGATCGAAAGTGCAGAAAAGGAAAGGGTCGAGAAGACAATAAATCTGTTCGATGAAGATATTGAACCGCTTATATGAAACTTATTGTTGCACTAACCGGAGCAAGCGGTCAAATAGTTGGTATTAGACTCATTGAAAAGCTAATCTCAAAAGGGATAGAAGTGTATGCAATCGCTTCGAGAGCGGCGAAAATAACGATGAAAAGTGAAACCGAATTTGATGAAACTTATTTGCGAACCATAGCAACGAAGTTCTATGACGAAGATGAAATCTACGCTCCTTTCTCAAGCGGGAGCTTCAGACACGATGGAATGGCAATCGTGCCATGCAGTATCAAGACTGCATCGAGTATAGCATACGGAATTACGGACAACCTGATAACAAGAGCTGCAGACGTGACTCTAAAAGAAGGAAGAAGGCTCGTTGTTGCGGTTAGAGAAGCTCCATTGCATAAAGGCCATCTTTCAGCTCTTTTAAGACTTTCTGAGCTTGGTGCAATCATTTATCCCTTAGTCTTATCTTTTTATTCAAAACCAAAAAATCTTGAAGAACTCGTGGATTTCACAGTTTCAAGAATAATGGAACAGCTTGGAATTGAAGTTGATTACAAGAGATGGCAATGAAAGCGATAATGGTTGGTGGAACAACAAGTAGTGCTGGTAAATCTTTGTTAACCATGGCAATCTGCAGGATACTTGCAAAAAAAGGATACGAAGTGGCGCCATTCAAAGCCCAGAACATGAGTCTAAATTCTTTTGTTACGAAGAATGGAAAAGAAATTGCAATTGCTCAGGCAATGCAAGCTTTTGCAGCTGGTATTGAACCAGATGAAAGAATGAATCCAATTTTGCTAAAGCCAAAGGGAAATTTCATTTCTCAACTTGTGATTCTCGGAGAAGCGGTCGGGGATCTCGATTCTAGGGAATACTACAAAAAAACTCCTGAATTAAGGAGAGTTGTTGAAAAAGCCTACGACAGTCTCGCTGAAGAATTTGAGGTAATTGTAATAGAGGGGGCAGGAGGGATGGCTGAAATCAATCTTTACGACAGAGACCTTGCAAACATTCACATTGCGAGATATGCGAAGCCTGCAATATTAATAGTAGGCGACATAGATCGTGGTGGTGTTTTCGCTTCACTTTATGGAACCTACCAACTTCTACCTGAAGATGTAAGGAAAATGGTTGTTGGGCTGATAATAAACAGACTAAGAGGATACGAAGAGTTCCTTGGTAATGGAATAAGGAGACTTGAAGAGCTTTGTGGTGTTCCGGTTATCGGGGTTATCCCATTCCTGGATTCCGATTTTCCCTCAGAAGATTCTCTTAATATCGAAGATTGGAAGGGTTCTGGCTTAATCGGAATTGTTAGACTTCCAAGAATCTCGAATTTCACAGACTTTGAACCCCTGAGAAAAATCGCAAGTTTTGTTGGTCTAAATGATATTCCAGAATGCGAAATTCTCATAATTCCAGGTAGCAAGGACACAATTGCAGACTTAAAGACTTTGAAATCTTCGCCAATTTTCGACCACATAAAAAAGATTGCCGGAAAAAAGCTGATAATCGGTATCTGCGGTGGCTACCAGATGCTGGGAAAAGAACTTGTCGATTTTGGTGTAGAACACGGTGTTGAAAGAGTTAGAGGGCTTGGACTGCTCGAAGCGGAAACGAAATTTGAGAGATACAAGAAAAAAACCGTGCAAGTTTCTAAAAAAGTTACGGGGGATGCTGAAATTATCAGAAGCATTAGAGGTGAGACTGTTTGGGGATATGAGATTCATAAAGGGATAACCATTTCAAAGAAACCCATTTTCGAGGATGACGGGTGCCAGAGCGATGATGGAATGTGCTGGGGCACTTATCTGCACGGACTTTTCTGGAACGAAAATTTGATCAAAGCCATTGGAAAATATTTAGGGGTGAAGCTCGAATTCGAAAACAAATTTGATTTTCTTGCAGATGAAGTTGAAAAAAGGCTAAAAATCGACAGATTGCTCTCTAAGATATCTATAAGCTGAGAATGCTGCAACCGCTCCATCACCGCAAGCGGTGACCACCTGTTTTAGGGGGTTGCTACAGCAGTCACCAGCAGCAAAAACTCCAGCAACATTTGTCTTTTGCTCTTTATCAACCTTAATATAGCCCAATGAATCTCGCTCTACTCCAAGCTCTGCTACAAGATCTGTTGCAGGTCGCATACCAATTGCAATGAAAACGCCATCAATATCCATTGTTCGCTCCTCTTTTTTGTCTCTCAAAAATAAAATTACTTTTTCGACCCTTCTATCACCTTCAATTTTTCTCATATTTGCATTCAGAATCACTTCAATACCTCTTTTTTCAAGCTCATCCATCAGAGCCTTCTCGACCCTCAAAGGAGATCTTGAGATTAGAAAAACTTTGCAACCAAGATCATGCAAATATATCGCATCGCTAACCGCCTCCTTACCACTTCCATAGACTATGACCCTCTTCCCCCTGAATAAATTTCCGTCACAAGTTGCGCAGTAGCTAACACCTTTTCCTATAAACTTAGCCTCACCCTCAACCCCTGCCTCGCGATGCTTTCCACCGGTGGCTATTATCACCACTCTTGCCTCATATTCATTTTCACCAATTAGAACAAAATTACTGCCTTTTTTTATGATTTTCTCGATCTTTTCCACTTTGCCTTCCGCACCGGCCTTTAAAGCCTGCTCTTTCATACGATCGAGCAATTCCATACCACTACCTTCAAATCCCGGATAATTTTCTATTCTTCCAGCCAGAGAAAGTTGCGAAACTGGATCAAAGGTCTCGAAAAAGACGGTTTTCAGCCCATATCTTGCACAGTAAATGGCTGCTGTTAGCCCTGCAGGTCCACCACCAACGATTGCAACATCAAACATTGTTTAATTTAAGTCACAACCCACATAAATTTTTGGGTAAATTTTTAAATACTCGAATGGGTATAACATTCATGGCTCTGAAACTTGACCTTAAAGTTTACATCGCAATATTTCTGCTCTTCTTCTCCCTCGTGCCGCCAGCTTCGATACCGCTCCTAAGAATTCTGAATCTCCATGAAGAACTAATGATTGCACAATTCTTAATAATACTCTATGGAGTCTCAGCAATCATTCTTTCATGCCTAATTTCAACATTAATATTTCGAAACGCCGAAGGGGAAGCAAAAAGGTTCACCAAAAATCTAACAATAACCCTGTTTTTAATGCTAATCTATTTCCTTTACCTCTACACCTCGATAATCACACGCACCCCTCTAAATATCATGAACTTTCTTCCATGCATCCTGGCCTATTTTCCGATTCTTGGCTACGGTGTCCAAAAACTCCAGCGTGAGATGAAATTTATCACCCCCAAGAAACTTGCATTGCCAGTGGTTGTTTCTTCTGCACTTCTAATATCAATTTTGACAAATCCTGTCCCTCAAATTATTGCCCTGATGATGTTCCTGGACCTCTTCGTTGTTTTTGTATTCTTATCCCTCCTGGCTTTGTATTTCAACACCGAAACCGCCAATTACTGGCTCATGGTGTCACTGACATACCTGCTTCAATTTCCGGCAAAGATTTATCTTCATATTACAGAGTTCTTTACACTCCCAGCAATGTTTTACAACCTCTCTCTTTCAATCTTAGTCTTCTATCTATACGATCTGCATGGCAAAAAGGTAAAGGTTCTCAGCTTTGATATCCTTGAAGAGGAAAGAAGGAAGTTTGCACAACTTCTCGATAAAATGAATGACATGAAAGAAGCTTTCAGACTGATGAGTCGAGCACTTCGCTATGATGTGCTGAAGAAACTCCAGCTGATTTCTGGATACGTAGAAGTTTATGAGTTGACAAATCAAAAGGAATACCTTGAAAAAGCCATAAAAGGTGTAAAGGAAGCTGGAGAATATATAGAAAAGATTGGGTCGTTGGAAAAAACTGTTACAACGGAAAGTGCCAATTTGAAACCAATAGAGATGCGAAATGTCGTAGAAGAGATTAAATCAAATTACGATATCCCAATAACAATAAAAGGATCTTGCACAGCCCTTGCGGGAGATGAGATTTCCTTAGCGATCGAAAACCTTGTAGAGAATGCTGTGAGACACAGCGGGACTGACAGAATAGAGATCGTGCTCAGCGAATTAGATGGGGAAGCAGAGATTAGAGTTATCGACTATGGAGTTGGAATTCCAAAAGAAATCAAGAAAGAGCTGTTTAAGGAAGGTTTCCGCTATGGAGAGACAGCGGGGCTTGGATTTGGGCTTTATATCGTAAAGAAAATAGTTGAGAGATATGGAGGAAAAGTCTGGGTGGAAGATACGAAACCACGTGGAGCTACCTTTGTAATAAGGCTAAAAACTATTCAAACCTCAACGCATCAATAGGCTCAAGTCTACTCGCCTTCCAAGCTGGATAGAGACCGCTCAACACAGAAGTAATTATACCTACACTAAACCCAAGAGCCATATAGCCAATTGTTGACAGCTGAAAGACGTATTTCGTCTCCTTGAGTATAAGATAGTTTATTCCATACCCTGCTATTACGCTGAGAATCGAACCCAAGAGGCTTCCTATGAGCCCCAGAACGAGAGCTTCAAGCAGAAATATCCTAAGAACTGCTATTCTCTGGGCACCTATTGCCCTCATTATGCCTATCTCCTTGGTTCTTTCGATCGTTGACATTAGCATAATGTTGAGTATACTGACACCTGCAACCAGCAATGAAACACTCGCAATCGCCATGAGGAACAAATTTATCTGATTAAAAGCCTGATTTATTACGTCAAGAATCATTTTCATTTCAAAAACGGTAACTTTTTCTTCCTTAGTGTTCAGTCTCCTTTCAATTTCTTCCTTTACCTTCCCAACTGCTCCAATTTCCTTTGCTCTTACTATAACACTGGAATAACCCGCACTGGATACCTTTCCAAAACTACCCTCAGACAAAATAACCGCAAAATTTGGATTAATATCATATCGCATTCCCGCATCCTCGAGAATTCCAGCAACCTTGAACTCAACACCATTAACAAGAATTTTGAAGCCCGTCTTCAATTCATAGAGCTCTGCGAAAGATTTGCCAACTACGCAGCCCTTATTGAGATCTATAACACCCTTCTCAACCCTGAATAGCGTCTTTACTTCTTCTTCTCTCAAGCCGTAGACAGTTGTGTATGTTTTTTCATCTTTAAGAACCACCAGCAGATAATCCGACTTCACTGCCATCGCACTTTCAACTTCAGGAATCTTCCTAATCTTCTCAATATCCTTCTCATCTATGTATCGGTAGCCTTTCTGGTAGTTTGGGCTTACAACCAGTTCGTTTGCAATATCTTCAAAGTTTTCCAGAACTGCAGACTTCAGGCTCTCACCAAAGATACCTATTGCAGAGATTGCCATCACTCCAATTAAAATCCCCACCACTGCGAGAATGCTTCTAATCTTTGCTCTTTGCAAGTTTCTCTTTGCAAGCTCGAAATACATTTGATCACTTTTTGCGCGCTCTATAGACTACATATCCCACGAAAACCAAAACCAAAGCGGATGCTATTGCGGTTATATAAAGCGGAATTGGATTCTCTTCTTTTTTCTCCACTTTTCCTATCCTTACTATCTCAGAAACCAAAAAACTATCCCCAGCATCATTCCACCACGTAAGCAGAAGAGTTGCGTTATCGCATAAGATTTCCAAATCGAACGTTTCATAATCCTTTGCATCTATCTCGCCTATATAATAGTCCGCTTTTTCACCATCACAAATTGCAGAGACTTTCGTGTTTAGAGAACTCCTATGTCCATAATTAACTACTTCACCTGAAATTTTTGTTTTTCCTGCACTAAAGACTTTTTGAACGTTTATTACCTGCAATACAAATGATTCCAGAACATTTAATGTCAACCTCTCGCTTTTCTCATACTTATTTCCGAAGAAGTCTTCGAAAGACATTCTCGCCACTATACTGGTATTTCCACTCTCTCTTGGGCTAAAAATAAAATTCAGAGTCTTCTTCTCTCCTGCAGATATTTTGTCAATTTTTGCCTCACTTTGAGAGAATTTTCCGTTGCCTAAAAGCTGAATCCTGACGTTGTAAATGTCATCATTTCGCATATTTGTGATTTCAACGCTTAGATTAACAGCCTCACCAATGAAAAGCACGTCCTTTGATGGTTGTAGACTTATAGCAACCCCCTTTGATGGTATGTATTCAACTCTTATAGTTCTCTCAACTTCATGGTAACTTCTACCATTATAAAAGGAGATTTTGAAATTCATGAACTCTAATTCCTCACCCAATCTAAACTGAAAACTGGTTGCTCCCACAAGCTCACTTACAAAAAAGGTCTTGGGAGTTGCGTTGAAAAGTGCCTCTACTCGAAGATTCTTTATCAGAACAGGAGTTGCCACAAAAAGTTTAGCATAATTTACTTCTCCCCTGTAAAGCGGTGAAGATAGCGAAACCTCCGGGAAACGGTCATCAACAAGAAGTTCTATTATCTGGGAGAAAGAGCCCTCACTTGTAGAAACCACCATCTGTGCATTTTGTCTTCCAACTGCAGAAGACTTCATCGAGATCTTTATAGTATATGAACCCCCAGGCGACAAGTTCCCCACATGCTGAACGTGAGATGGTTCGAATTCTATCGTTGCAGAGAGAAACGAGATTGAATCAATCGTTATTGGACTTACTCCGGTGTTTCTCAAGGTGATAACACAATCCGCATAACCGTTCGGCAAGACAATCTCGGGAGATATCTCATAGCTTATCGTCAGGGCAGAGACTGGAAGTAGTGAAACGAATATCAAAACAATTCCGACTAGCTTTGCGATATCCATGTCCCAAATAGATAAAGGTGTTAAAAAGCTTACTCAGCCTACTACTTAGATACTTTCTGGTAGTTTCGAAGGTAACCCACTTCTCGCTCCCACGTGCTGTATGCAGAGTGAAGCGACGTAGTTTCCAAACTTTGCACAATCCTCTAAACTTTTACCCTTCAGATATCCATAGAGAAATCCAGCGTTGAAAGCGTCTCCCGCGCCGGTGGTATCGACAACTTCAACCATAAAGGGTTTCATTGAAAAATCCTTCTGACTTGTTTTTACCCAGCAACCTTCTGAACCGAGTTTAACCACTACAATTTCAATTCCAAGATTAAGACATTCCTCGGCTGCAGCTCTGTAGTCCATTCCAAACATTTTCTCAATTTCAATTCTGTTTGGAAGAAAGATCGTGGTTCTTCTAAGAAGTGGGAGCATATCTTTAAGACCTCTCTCAGCATAAGGCATTCCGGGATCGAAACTTACTAATTCAAATTCCCCAACGATTCTTTTTTGAGATTTGAGGGAATCTTCCCCATTCTTGCAAATAAAAGACGTGAGATGAAGAACTCTAAACTTTTTCACAAACTCAAGCTCTATTTCCTCATAGCTTATCGTATCATTAACACCCGGGTCTACCAAAATTGCTCTGTTTCCAGCGTCATCTACCAGGATGATAGCAGTTCCACTTCTGCCTTCAGCCCTGATAACAGCTTGTGTTTCCACTCCCTCTTTTTTAAGGTCTTCAAGCAAAATTCGACCTTCAGAATCGTTTCCAACTTTCCCTATATACCCACTTTTTATTCCAAGTCTTGCAAGTCCGACAATCGTATTCGCAGCGCTACCACCTGGAGAGAGCTCGAGACTACGAACAAAACCCTCTTCGTCTTTTC
Source organism: Archaeoglobaceae archaeon (assembly GCA_038734275.1). Classification (NCBI taxonomy): domain Archaea; kingdom Methanobacteriati; phylum Methanobacteriota; class Archaeoglobi; order Archaeoglobales; family Archaeoglobaceae; species Archaeoglobaceae archaeon. The sequence goes on along the minus strand of JAVYOO010000011.1, from coordinate 1,005 downwards.
CAGGAATTTTGTCAACTCTGTATATCTTGTCAAGATTTAAAGCTCCAAAACCAATTACACTACTCAAGCGTGATCGCCTCGTTTGGGCAAACATCTACACAGCTTCCACATTCTGTGCAAATGTCCGCATCGACGCTTGCGTAGTCATTTAGCTCTATTGCTCCCACTGGGCATTCATCAACGCAAGTTCCGCACCCATCGCATTTTAGTTTGTCAACTACCGCTGGCATGAAACTCCTCAGCACTCGCTATTTATAAACTTCTTTCAGTCTTGTGGTTAAATCTAAAAGCATTATATATTGAATTTGTGGATTACAGTATTTCAAAATTCGGTTTTCTATTATACTCAAAATTAGCCTTGGCTAAACTGCACAGCAGGACTAAAATTATCTCAAAAACCCTATAAAAGTCACGTCAAAAGATTTATAACTCACGGAAAAAATAATAAGGATGTTTGACGAAGAAGAGTTCAAGAGATGGATAAAGCAGGCGGAACAGACGCTTAAAAGTGCTGAAAGAGATAAAAATGCTGGAGATTATTCTTGGGCGTGTTTTAAAGCTCATCAGTCTGCAGAATTCGCAATTAAGGGCTTGCTTTATGGACTTGGAATAATGGCCTATGGTCACTCGCTCAAAAAGTTGCTCGAAACACTTTCCCAGCGAATTAAAGTTCCGGAGGAGATTACAAGGAAAGCAAAAATCCTTGACAGGCACTATATTCCAACAAGATATCCAGATGCCCACGTTGAAGGTTCTCCTTTTGAATTTTACGATGAAGAAGACGCAGAAGAGGCTTTAAAATCCGCTGAAAAAATTTTGGAATTCGTTAAAGGCGTTGCTTATGATTCCCTACGAGAAAGAGATTAGAATTTACCTTGAAGCCCTGAAAATTCTTGAACCGAAGCTTGTATACACCAAGACCGCTGAAATGCCAAGAGCTACTGCAAAACTTCGAAGTATCTCGAGTAATTCCAGATGACCATCGATGTGGTTCAGAATTGAGTC
>JAVYOO010000010.1 GCA_038734275.1 Archaeoglobaceae archaeon | reverse complement strand
TTAAAGAATAATCCTCAGTTTCTGAATTTCTTAAAAGCAAGGAAAAGAAATGGGACTAAAACAAAAGCTGTAAAGATTAGCCCTGCTTTTAGCCCTCTAAAAGCTTCTCGCGGAAAAGTTTCGGTATCGGTTTGAAGGATTCCTACGCTGAAAGCGATTGCAAAGGCTGAGAATGCTATGAATAGCGAGAGAATCAAGAAGATGACATTTCTAATGTTTTCAGAGCCGGATTTTAAATCTATGGATACCTTTTTAGGGGATTCAATGTTGTGACCATTTTTGGAGCACTAAAATAATGAGGAAAAAGTAGATGAGAATTAGACTAATTGCGACATTAAATTGTGTATAGTTCTTTCCTTTTCAGTTTTAGTAACAGAAGATTTTGGAATTTTGGAGCATTCTATTAACACTTTTCTGAAGTCTCTTAATCTGTATCCACTTCTACGAAAAGCCCAATAGAGCCATGAAAACGTAAACAAGGATGTAATAAGTGCTCCAAGAATTATTAAGGTAATCTTTGAGCTATCAATTCCATGGAGAGAGATTTCTCTCAACAATTCCTGAGCCGAAAAAATAGCGATGAATAAAGCAAAAAAAGCGATTATAATATAATCTCTCTTTTTCCAAAATTTCTGCAACTTCATATTTTTAGGACTGTAGAAAAATTAAAAAATTTATTGGACGAACGCACAGGCTCCTGAGCATGCAAATGGACAAATGTGTGTCTGACAAATCCTTTCTAGTCCCCAACTTCTTGCAGAATAATTGATCACAAATGAAGTTACAGCCTCCTGAACAACCGCCAGAAAAAAGAGTGGGATTTTCCCTACAGATCTGTGCCAATTTAACGTCGTGAGTTATAATTTAAAATTTCCCGTAGCCTTTTTGGAATATCTTTTGCGATTTTTTCGATTTTTTCAGCTTCTAAAGCCTCTTCCCTCATTCCACAGTGTGCGACATCGTTTCGAAGTTGAGTCAACCAATCCCAAAGTTTTGCAATCTCTTCACTTTTTTGAAGTTGTCTAAACCATTCTGGCAAATATCTTTGCTCGCCACGAATTCTTGCAGCTGCATCGCCAAGAACTTTTTCAATCTCCTCTCTGAAATCCCTTTTCAACCAATTCTCAGCACTTTTCTGTAAAGCAACCAAACTAACAATCCATTCCCTCGCAAGAGTTATTGCTTGAATTGTTAGACCTTTCTCCAAGTAATGCTCAATCAGTTCAATTTGTTTCTTTAGGTTCTCACAATTTAAGAGCTCTGGTTCATCATACGCAAACTTTTTTGCCTCTCCTTTTACTTGGTCTAAGATCGCTGCAAAAGGCTTTGCCCATCGCTCGACTTCTTGTCCAACTTTTTCAATAGCCTCGAGTAACTGAGTTGCGGATTTCATAACATCAAGGGGTCTTGAAAAGTGCAAGGCCTTTGAAAATTCACCCAAAACCTTGCCAAAAGACTCAAGCTTTCTCGGTAATTCATCACTTACTTTCTTACGCCAGAGCGTTTTATGGATCTGCCTTAATTTTTCGGAAATTAAAGTCGCATCGCTTCTCCTTAACAAAAACTCTACACCAGTAAGCCAGTCCAGTAAATCTAGAAGAGGTGTTAAATCGAATATTGGCACACGATCTCCTGGTTCACGAGCTTCGTAAGCTCCGTAAATTATTTGACGTATAGTAGCATTCTTCGTTCTTCTTAGATAAATTGCCACCGCAAAAACGATGAATGGAATTGATCGGAAAGCATGAGTTATGTCGAACAGAAGCTCATCACCATCTTCGACGATTTTGCTACATTCCTCAAAGATTCTCCAAACTTCATCTTCTTTTTTACCTTCTGGGATACTAACAAACTCAACCAAACTGCCCAAGTTTTTCTTCAGTTCTTCGATGTAACCTCTGCTTTGAATTTCAACGGTTGGTGTAATCAGAACAAATATCTTTTCAGGCTCAAAAATTTTCGCCACTGCTTCCGGAAAAAGATTGGTTTTAAACTCTTTATTTTGCCAGTAATAGATTACAGTATTATATTTACCCGTGCCGAGAAAAGATATTGCCTTCATACATCCCAATAGCCATAGTTAGCACTCGTTTTCGCACCAATGCCAAGTTCTCTCAATGCACCTTTAAGCCACTCTTCGGCTGTGAGGAGTAAGTCATTAGCATCATTTGTGCGAGCGGCAATTGCGAACAAGTAATTTATTTCACTTACGGTCAGGAAAAATACTGGCTTTGGCGATTGCCAATCTGACGGTGCTTCTTTGCCCTTAGTGCGATAGTAATCGGGAAAGTGCGGATTCATGATGTCAAGTTCAAACTTGGGTGCTTCAATTGGCACAGCATCCAAAAACACGATTTTACCTGTCTGCTTCGTTGTGCCGAAGATTGCGACGAACTCTGGGTCGTTTTCGCTTTTGCCTTCAATTAATTGCGCATACGCTCTTGCTGCCCCCTTTAACCCACTTGCAGGGATAATTGGCAAGCCAAAGATGCGATGGAGTGTCATGCTTGTCTCCAAAACATGCGCTGCCCCCAGACCGACGACGAAGCGCCAAGCAGGCTTTGCTTCAAATTGGCGAACTTCAAAGCCCCGTTGCCGATACCATTGCAGTAGTGCTTTGTGGCGCTGTTTCAGGAAATTTAAAATTTCACGAAGTTTTTGTTGCTGTGCTAACTCAAAAACCTTTTTCCGCTGTTTTGCATCCTGCGTCAGTTCCCATTTTTCGTTGACTGTCAAAAATTTGTCAAGCCACAAACCAATGTTTTCACAGCGATTGCCACTATCGGCAACCCTAACTGTATCGGATGGCAAAGGTAAGCGTATCGCTTGTTGTTGCTGTTCACGAACCCTGCGGTTTTTAGGTTGCCTTCTTCCCATCACTCCTCACCTTTCGGCAAAATTGCCTCAGCGAAACGCTTGAGCCATTGCAAAAACGCCAAAGCTTCCATCGTGGTAATGCGATATTGCTGGCTGTTAGCGGAGTTGACGATCCATTCAAGCAGATCGTCTTCGAGTCTCAATCGTTGCTTCAGCCAATTCGAGATGTGTTGATAAAACACTTCATGTTCATCAGAGGGGTCGCCTTTTCCTTTCGCCTTCAAAAAAGCCAGAGTTTGCCCCAAACCATTTGTCAAAATGAGTGATGGGACCTTGCGAGCAAGTGAGCCATATCCCTTTTTCCAGTTTTTGCCTCCTTCTTCGGATTGCAAAGTTTTTAGGCGCCTTTGGAGTTCTTCACGGTTTTTTTCGTTCCTTTCTTCAGCAATCCTCGCCCGCAATCCTTCAATAGCATGGTCAAGACAGTGCTGAATGCACTGCCACGCATATCTCGCCCGTTCCTGTTCCAGTGTCCTCATCGATTGCATCATTTTTCACCTCCACAATAGAGCCGAACTTTTACAATTCCCCGTCCAACAGTTTCATCGCCGCCAATTTGTAAGCGGTCAAGTTTCAATTTCGAAAGTAACTTCAGAGCATCGTCAGCATTTGTCAATCCTAAGTTTTTAGCATTTGGTGCTAACGGTTTGCTTACAAAAATCGGCGCATAAAGCAAAGTTTCACTCGGCAAATGTTCTTCCGTCCACAACGCACCTTCGGCAACAGTCTTTTTCTCTTGCTCGATCCGGATACGAGTAATAACTTCTGTCGCCATCTGTGTGAAATCTCGGAAGGCATCGTCGGGTAAAATCACAAAACGCTTCGGCAACCACTCGCGCCATTGCTGGTATTCTTCGCTTTTGGGCAGAGCATTGTCCCTGATCCACTCGGCAATCTTTTTTGCTTCCTTGTCTTCTTTTGCGTCAAAAGCAAACTCCTCAAGCACAACTTTGTCCTCAATTTTGACTTCGCTTCCGTTGACAACCAATGCTTGATTGCTGTTCTCTGGCACTGGAACTTGCCAAGGAACTTGCATTCCCGCAGCAGTTGCTTCCCGCTTGAACCTTTCAAGCACGAATGGGCAAGTCGTCCATGCAAAAACACCAACAAGCGAGCGGACAGGGAAGAGTAAAACTCTTGCATCATGCGGACTAACACAACCTGCATATTCGTGTGCCCTTTGAGTTTCCGGACCAAACAACGCCTGAACTTTGTCGTTTGCTTGCGGGTCATTCCGTTGCTCAAGAATGCGCTTTGCTTCAGCCCTCAGCACACCTTTCAGGCTTGAAGCTTGAATTATGGGTAAATTCGTAATTCTTTCCCGTTGGATTGGCAAATCAACGATACTCATACTACTTCCGCTACCCGCATGCAAGGGAGTTTCGCAATATAGAAACAAAATCGCGGCCTTCTCAAACATATTACCACCTCCCAATTAAAACTTTACCAAAACCAATATTTGCCCATGCGTTTTTGCCATTGTTCTGTTGACGCACTTCGTCGGGTGTTTCGGTGAACGCAAAGTTTTCGTCAAGTTTTGGTAGTTCATTAGCTTCAAAAAAGTAAACCGAACCAGCTGAGACGAAGTTGCGAATAGGCTTCGGTTCGTTTCTTGCCATATCAAACCCACCAAACTTCTGCGCTCGCGGAATGGCTGCAGCGATCAGCCGAACAGGTGCACCGAAAATCTTGCTCCAATCACCATCTTTAGGTTGCCAGCCGCCGGAAAACCACGCAGGTGAAATCAGCACGACTTTAAACCGCACAACTCCGGACTGCTTCTCCAACTTCGGCATGTAACTTGCCAAACTCGGCAATGGCTCAACTGCTTCATAAATTGCGCTTCGCCCTTCGCCACCAAATCGCAGAAAACCTTCTTTACTTTGCAAATTCACACCTTCAACCTTTGCCCAAAGCGCCACGCCATATCTCAACCGCACAAAAGTTGCTCGGTAAAGCATCTGCGTTTGCGTTATGCGCTTGCTTCTGTCAATAGCAATGCCGAAACGGGGTTCGAGGGCGAAAAGGGAGTCGTTGTTTACAACTTGCTTCGGCGCTTCGCCTTGCAAATATCTTGCCCATTCGCTTTCTGGAAGCCAGCCTTTTGCTTCTTCTAACCTCCAATTCAAATCTTTCAGTTTGCTCAGAAGTTCGCTCTTCACTTCCGCCCAAAGCAATTGAAGTCTTTCGGGCAAATTCGTTTTGAAAGACAAGTCTGTTTTTGGCTTGAGCAAAATGAACCTCTCCTCAATCCTTTTCATATCATCTTCTACTCTGACTTCCATTAAATCCACGGGCACTGGGATGAGTCTTTCCCACTTATCTTGCCTTTTGCGCGCAAGCATCGGTCCTATCAAACGCAACTTGCCGAATTTATCGCCATAGCCGACATCTAAGTCAAGCGATTTGAATTGCGTAAAATCAACGCCTTTGTCAACAAGCACTTTGGTCCTGATTGCACCCTGCAAGGTGAAAGGTGTCGGCGGGAAAATCGTCGCAGCATCGTGGTCTTCTCCCGCCGAAAACGGGCGACCATCGCGGAAGAGCCAAACATCAACGGGCTTAATAATTAACTCCATCATCTATCACCTACCAACAACTTCTCACACTGTTCCAAGACAAATTTGGCTTTTTCTATCGCATTCTGGGCATCTTCATCGGAGTAAAGGGCTTCTGGCTGCACACCGCTTTCTTCGTCACCATACATGCTTAATTCCCTTTCAGCCCTCAAGGTGCGTGAGATGGATGCTAACTTCGGGATATATTGGGCAAATTCTTTCGGAAACATCCCAGCATTTTCCCTAAGCGCCGGTCCTACATCGTGCACTCGTGGAGGCTGAATCCCAACCCACACTAAGGCGCTTTTCAATGCCAACTCTACGGCTTCTTGACTTCGCCTAACAGCCAGATTCCAAAGACCCTTTGTACGCATGTTTATCGCTTCTTCAAGAATAGCCTTTGCCCTTGCAAGCATCAAATTTGCGCCTTCTTTGTTTTTCAAAGTTCCACCACCTCGCCAGGCTTAAGGTCGGGCTTTAAAACCCAATAACGAACTTTGCCTAAATTTCTCCGCTGCGCACCCAGTTCCTGCAAACGCTTCCTTAAAAGGTTCAACATGCCTTCCAAAAAACCATCACGGTCAAACAATATGACCGCATCTTCCACCATGTCTAAATAAATCCAGCGAAGTTGCCGTGCCTCTTCTTCCGTGAAGGCTAACTCCGAAAGGTTGGCGTAAATGTCTTGTTCCCAAAGCCTTTTCAACTCAGGGTAAAGCCTTTCCCTGATTGGCTCAAGCAACTCGTGACGCTTGAACACTCCATTCGGAAGTTGGCGACAAACGACAAAAAGGTCAATGTCAGAAGTCTCCGTTGCCTCTCCCCTCGCCACAGAACCGAAAAGAGCGATTGAGATGAGGTTATCGCCTAAAACCTCGGCAGCAATTTGAACATACTTTTCTGCAAGTTGCCTGAGCCTTTCACTTATGCTCGTAGCCATCACTCACCACCTGCCAAAAACCTCATTAGCGTGATCCACTTCGCCAACTCAAGCAATCCATATTGCGGCTTAGTCAAGTCGTATGGGTCAGCATCTCTTTTCGCATGACAATTCAACGCATCTGCCAGTTGAGCCAGTTGGTGAGCTAGTTCGGGCAAAACTCGTTCCTTCGCTTCTTTTTCACCCTCGCTGTGCCTTCTAAGCAACCTGAGCAATTCAGCCTCTTGAGCCTCAACGGGCAAGTGCACAAGTGCGAATGCTTCTTCCATCAATGCATTTGCAAACCGACTTGACAGTTTCACTTCGCCTTTGCCCTCCATCATCGCTTTGACTTTCAAAAGCAACTCCAGCGTGTCTTTGACACAATGCTTTGGGTAGAAGAACTTAGCACCCATTTGCACGCGTTCGCCAGAGCGCTTTAGCCATCTAACGCAAATTGCGTTGCGACCGTAACGCTCTTTCGCATCTTCTTCCGCTTCTCTCGCCTGCTGCAGCGCATCTCGCAATGGATGCAAACGGTGAGCGATAACGATGCCAACGCTTGCAGTTGCTTTATTTCCCATCGTGAGCAACTTTTTCCCATCCCAGTCAATCCATCCAGTCCATCGCCCGCTATCAAACTCAACTTCAATATCGCCGTTAAATTTTCGTTCCGCTTCGCCAGAAAAGAGTGCTCGCAACTTGTGAGCAGCAGACAAGGCTTCAGCAAGGGGCAGAAAGGCGAGCACATCGTCGCCGCCAGCGTAAACAAGTCGGCCATAATGAAGTTTTTCAACGACATAGGGAACACAGTGGAGCGCAAAATTGGCAAGGGCTTGGCTTATCGCAGCGTGAAGTGAAGGAGAGATTAAGCGCTTTTGGTTCAAAACTTTTTGCCATTGCTGATCATCCTTCAACTGCTCAAGCGCTTTTGGATGAAGCATTGCTTCAAAATTCGCCAAACCTTCATGTGTCCCACTCAGCCATTTGCCCATCCCATCGCCATCCATGATCAAGATGGCGTAGTAATCGGTTGGATGAGCATCGGCAGTTTTGCACAAATCGCTCAATGCCTTTCGCAATTCTTGCAAATCATCTTCATTCAGCTTGACACCATGTGTTCTTTCAAGTCGCTCACGGTCGTAACTTTCCAAGAAAAACCATTCACCATCAAGACTGACAAATTTCTTTGCATCATCACCAATTTTCTCTGCCATTTCAATCAACTTCGGGATATCCATCCCGGTGAAAGCCTTGAGCGCAGTTCTTTCAATGGTTGCAATTAAATCCCGCACCTTGCTTTTTGTTTGCTCCCAATTTTCCAGCACAGTTTTCACAAAGGTCGCTGCAGCAACGCTGTCGGTTGAAGGGAAATCGCCCTTTAAGCCAAGTTCATTTTCTTTATTGAACACGAAGGGTAAGACGAAGCGTTTAATGGCACAAATAGCGCACAACCTTTCACTGCCATCTTGCTCAATATGCCCAGGGAGTTTCTTCGCAACTTCTTGCCAAAACTTTCTGCCTAGCCAATCTCTTTGGTCATGCAGAACTTCTCGCTCCCCGCAAACAGTGCACTTGCCCGCGGGTTCGAAAATTTGCTCAAAGTTACGAGTTGACTTTCGTGCTGCCAAAGCCCTTTCCGACAAGTCGTGACAGGCTGCGTAAACTGTGCCTTGATTGGTCGGATAAGCACCTTTGAGTTCAAGCAACTTTTCAAACCGTTCATCGCCTGTTAGTTCCTTGTAAAGCCCAGCGATTTCCTCAGGCGTGTCACTCCACTCGTAAATCGCCCAGTAAATTTCGGGGAACTGTTCAACTTGGCGCCGCCAGATTTCGCTTACTGCACTGAACTCAGGCGCTTTTTGAATCAATTGTTCCCAGACTTCATCAGCCAACCGCTTCCATTCGTTGCGCACCGCTTTTTCGCATTCCCTTGCCAAACTTTCCGCTTCTTCAGCAGGCACAATTGCGTTGAACTTGTTCGGAAAAGTTGCCAGACGCAAACGGCTGGAATCTGGCAAAGCAACTTGCAATCTCTTTTCCTTGCTCAGCCAAAAGTCAACGAGCGGTTGTTCAAGCAACGATGGGTAAATCACATGGTCGGGACCGAGTTTTTCAGCGATGACCTTGATTGCGTGCCAAATAAGGTAAGAGAGCAAGTAACTGCCAATCCAAAGGTCACGTGTTTTTCTTGCAGTTGCGATGAAACTTTGGACTGGACCGATGCTGAAAACGAGCGTCGCAGGTTTTGCGATAGCAGCGAAAGCACTTGCGACGCGGTTGTGGTGCAAGAGCGAGTGGTTTGGGACGCGAGTGTCAGCAGGCAGAAGTTCCCAGGGCAAATTTGGCTCATGGCGATGCAGTTCCTCTTCAAAACAGCGCCAGAAAAGCAAAAATCGCTTTTGCGGATCATTGGACTTTTGGCTTAAAGAGCGAACGGCTTCTTCTTGAGCATTGTGGGATTGTTTTGGGGAAGTGATGTTCAAGGGCAAACGTTGCCCCGAGAGCGGATGAATAATGAGCGAACTTATTGTATGAGTCCAGTCAAGGACTTCCACATCTCCAGGGAAATTCGGTCTGTCGGCAGCGGAAGCGATTTTGTCGGCATTTTTCGCAGCCCTGACCCATGAAGCATCTGGAATTTCCGTTGATGGAACAGGCAAATCCTTAAGCGCAAGTTTCATCAGATCGCGGGCACGATCTTCGTGTCTCGAAATTTGCAATGCTTTATCGGGTGGATCGTGAAGTAAGGCGACTATTTTACGTTGCCAGTAGGCCATTTTTCTGGCACCTCCTTAAAACCAAAAACAACCTCGCCCTCAAAAGCATTAAGGAAGGCAACAAGTTTTCCGCGATCAACACGGCCTAAGCTCGGGTTCATTTTAGACAGCAGAGTCGTCAACACCAACGCGTATTTGCCATTCGTCAATTTTGTGACATGGACATGTATGGGTGATGCCTGTCGTTTCTCCTTACCGCCAGCCCAACCTAAACTGGGATTTCTGTGCTCATGGGCTTTTTCCATTACGAACCTAATCGCTTCCTCCCAACTGCCAAACTCTTTTTTGTAAACTCTGATTTGGGTCCACCAAGGATGAAGTATGGGAAAACTGGGTGTTGAACTCACAGATGCAAATTTGTTACCTGTTATTTTCTCCAACTGCTCCTTTAAACGCGAAGACAATTCTTTGGTCGTGCTGGCTTCCAATTTGGGTAAATCTCCATTGACAATTTGCAAACTTCCAAACCCGCGACGGCTGCGCCTTCCGAGTCCGCCAAGAAGACAAAGCAACTGCAGCGCTTTGGCTGCTTTTTTAAGAGCATTTTCGTCGCGACTAAGCAAAGTGAGCGTGAAAATTTGATCGGGAGCGAGACCTTTGAAAGTGAAGCTTTTTTTAGGGTTGTGAGGGAGTGGTCTGTAATCTTCTGACTGCAATTCATCTCTCAGGTCCACTCTCACAATCACAGGCGAAGCATGTTCAGTGCTTCCAAAGACTGCACTTTCGTGCTTGAAAATTTCCTGCGGATTATTGCCTAAAACGCCCCCAAGAAGAGCTCTGAGCCAAAACCTCATCACTCCACGAAACGATGGAGCGCGAAGCTCTGGTTCTCTTTGATTTGCACCGGCCAAGAATAGAGGTGTTACTGTTTCAAGTTCCACTCTCATCAGACCATTTTTAGTAATCAACAAATTTAAAGCTTGCGATAAAATATTCAAGTCAATTCAGAAGTTATAGCAGCTTTGACATGAGAAGCCAGCAATTCTCCTGCGTCTGCGATAATCTTGTCTCTAAAAAACTCTAAAAAACATAATAACAACTGTACAGAAAATTTATAAATGATAGAATGAATAAAAAAAGAATAATGTAATCCCAAAGAGAGTCGATTGGCAAATTTATTGCGAGGAGTATTAAAAAGACAACAAGAGTTAAAATTGAAGATATCAGTCTTCTTTTCTCCTCCATTAAATCACCATAATTTGAAACATAAATGGGTTACAGATATCCAAGACAACGAGCACAATCTGTACAGGAGATTACAGAACCGGCAAAGCTCAGAATTGTACCTATGTTGGCTATTATACAATAAGTTACCAAACAGAGGGCACAAGTCCATGCTGTAAACACTGCTATACACGGAGCAAAACAAGGCCAGCAGTTGTATATAACTGCTCCCGTAGCTATAACGCAACCCAAACAAGACCATGCACACTGTGTTTGATCAAAAACGATGGCGCTCCCTTTCCCCTCCGCATTGAACTCAGCCAAATTCCTCTCAACTACTCTGCTCAAATAGCTCAGCTCAAGCTTAACCTTATTCCAAATCCAGCTCGTTTCATCTTGCTTTCTTATCTCGTTGAGCACTTCAGCAAGAATTCTGTAGTGCTCGGAGAGCTTGGCTTTGCTTTTGATCTCGATGACATCAGCGAATGGAGCGAACTTCTTTTCATTCTTAGGAGCTACATTTATTGCAGTTACAAAGTAGTTCTCGCCTTCAACTTGCATCACTCTTGTCACCAAGCTCAAATTATAGGTTGCGGTTTCGGCGAAGTAGCTAAGAACTTTGAAATCAAAGCTCGCTGTTGCATTGTAAACTTTTAATTCGCTGAAAGTGAGTTTCTTGCCATTGTTTGAGTAATTGTAGATCTCTTTGATCTCCACTTGGTAATCAAATGCTAAGCAGCTTTGATCTTGGCAAGAGCTTTCTTTGAAATTCTCGGAAATCCATTCGCTTAAGCTTTTGTTCACTTCTGTGATGTTCAAAATCGCCTTTTCATTCTTTGCAATCTCGACTTCCACAATTCTCTTCAGCGTTATTTCACTGCAACTGTTTTCACTATCTACTTCAGCCTTTTTTGCCATCACTGGCGTCGCTAAATTGCAAAGCATGACCAGAACCAGAAAAAAACTAATAAGACAAGAAAACCAGAGCTCTAACCAATCAATCCACTGACTGGAAAAGAGACAGGTTTACTAGCGAATCGAGGATATCTGTTTATATAAAGTATAAAAGCGACACAGACCGAAGATGAAGAGGTATTCTCTTAAGACAAAAATTTATTTCTTACCACAACTACATTCTACGTGGCAGTATTCGCAAAGGTGATCATCGGTGACAGCAGAAAAATGCTTGAGCTCGAAGATCATAGCATAGATCTCGTTGTCACTTCCCCGCCCTATTGGCATATAAAGGATTATGGCGTCGAAGGTCAGATTGGCTACGGTCAAAGTCTGCATGAATACCTGAAAAGTCTATACTTGGTGTGGAAAGAATGCTTTAGAGTCCTCAAACCGGGTTCAAGGTTATGCATAAACATTGGCGACCAGTTTTTGCGAAGCGTTGTTTATGGGAGATACAAAATAGCCCCGCTTCATTCCGAGATGATTGTGCAGTGTGAAAAAATTGGCTTCGACTATATGGGGGCGATAATCTGGCAAAAGAAGACGACTATGAACACAACCGGAGGAGCGAATGTGATGGGTTCCTACCCATATCCGCCGAATGGTATGATAGAAATTGACTACGAATTCATCCTCGTTTTTAAAAAACCTGGTAAAAAGCCCGCACCTTCTAAAGAGATAAAGGAGATGTCAAAGCTGAGCAAAGAGGAATGGAAGGAGTTCTTTTCGGGACACTGGAATTTTGCTGGAGAGAGACAAATAATGCACGAAGCAATGTTTCCGGAGGAGCTACCGAAGAGATTGATAAGGATGTTCACATTCGTTAGCGATGTCGTGCTTGATCCTTTTTTGGGTAGTGGGACAACGCTAAGAGCTGCAATCAACCTCGAAAGGAATGGAATCGGTTACGAGATAAACGAAGCCTTTTTGCCTATAATTAAACAGAAGTTGAGTGAAAACCTTTCTTTTATAAATGCTAAGGTTGAGATTATAAAGAGAAGCGAAAAAGTCGAAATTGAAGATTCACCCGAGTATCAACCAAATATCAAGGATGCAAAGCCATTAATTGAACCAAAAAGACTGAAATTTAAAGAGCAGAAGCTTTTCAGAGTTAAGAGAGTTCTGAGTGAAAACAGCGTAGAATTGGACAATGGGCTGGTTGTAAAATTGCTTGGAATAAGAGTCTTGCCAGATAAAACTTCGGAAGCCAAGAGATATCTCGAGAACTTCGTCAAAGGAAAAGAAGTATTTATAAGGTTAGATCCTTGCTATGAAGCCAAAAACGATGAGCTTCAGGCTTACCTTTTCCTCAAAAACAAGATATTTGTGAATAAAGAAATGATCAAACAGGGTTTTGCAGTCACTCAAGAAGATGATTTTATGTATAAACACAAATTTTTGAGGATCCAGGAGGGTAAAAATGAGTAGAGAATGGATTCTGAACATCGCATGCAATAGATGGGGTTTAAACAAGCAGAACAGAGTTGGACCAGTTGCGAAATGGATTCGAGAGTGTAGTCCTAAGAATCTCGAAGAATGGGAATCATTCTACCTTCAGAAACTTGGAGAATTTTTAAAAGAACGTAATATTAACCTTAAACCTGAAGAATACCTCGAAAGTCTTGGAAAAAGGTTATACACAAAGATCACTGAAGTGCTAACAGCGGAGATTGAAGAAGTGACTGAGAAAGACTGCATAGCTTACATCAAAGAGCTTGTTATAAATAGAACATTTGAGGGCTATGTAACTGAGAAAGAGACAATTTATGGACAACTTCAGGATATTTTAGGCGTTGAAATCAAACCAGCACCAGATGAATGGGATAGGCTTTACAACGTTGACTTCTTCATAAAAGTTGGAGAGAAATTTATAGGCATTCAAATCAAACCTACAACCTTCGAACACGCTCCCGAATTCGCAACTAAATGGAGAGAAGCTTACAAAGCTTCGCATGAGAAGTTCGAAAAGAGGTTCGGTGGAAAGGTTTTCATTGTCCTTTCAATTAAAAAGGATAATAAAAAAGCGATCTACAACAGAGAAGTGATTGATGAAATAAAAGCCGAAATTGAAAGGCTTAAAACCTAAGAAATAGGAAATCAATCAGAAAAACCAAACGAAACCGTGCAGGGGTAGCTTGTGCCTGGAACTGACTTCGGCGCGGGCGATTAGTGACCGCGGGCTGAACGGCTCGCCGAAGCTTGCCGCTTACACCCCGGTCCTATCAACCCGGTCTTTTACCGGAGCCCTTAAGGACGGCTCTTTTCGGGGATGGCTTCAGGCTTAGATGCTTTCAGCCTTTAGCCACTGGCACGTAGCTGCCCGGCAGTGCCCTGCCAGACAACCGGTAAACCAGTGGCGCCGGAGGCTCGTTCCTCTCGTACTAGAGCCTCCCTCCCCTCAGCCGTCCGAACACCCCCGTCAGATAGCAACCGACCTGTCTCACGACGGTCTAAACCCAGCTCACGATCCCCTTTAATAGGCGAACAACCTCACCCTTGGCCGCTGCTGCACGGCCAGGATGGGGAGAGCCGACATCGAGGTAGCAAGCCCCCGGGTCGATATGTACTCTCGCCGGGGACGACTCTGTTATCCCTGGGGTAGCTTTTCTGACGTCATCCGGCCTCACCAAAAGGCCAGGATGGTTCGCTAGGCCCGCCTTTCGGCTCGTGAACCTTTATTTTGGGGGTTCACGTCAGGCCGGCTTTTGCCCTTGCACTCTACGGCGGAGTTCTGACCCGCCTGAGCCGACCTTTGGGCGCTCCCGATACCTTTTCGGGAGCGTGGCGCCCCACCCAAACTGCCCACCAACCGCTGTCCCGCCGAAGCGGTTAGCCCTACAGCTAAGGATGGGCGGTGTCTCATCGACGGCTCCACCCTGCCCAGAGACAGGGCTTCGAAGCCTCCCGCCTACCCTGCGCACCCCCAGCTGTAAGGCAACGGCAGGCTGCAGTAAAGCTCCACAGGGTCTTCGCTTCCCAACGGGGGTCCCCAGACTATTCGGCTGGGATGTCGGGTTCGCCGGCTTCCAGCAGGGGACAGTGGGGGAGTCGTTAATCCGTTCATGCAAGCCGCCAATTAAGCGGCAAGGTATTACGCTACCTTAAGAGGGTCATAGTTACCCCCGCCGTTTACAGGCCCTTCGCCCCGTTGAACCGGGGTTTCAGGTACCTGCACTGGGCAGGACTCAGGGGCTGTACTAACCGTTGCCGGGTTGCAGCCCCCTGTGTTTTTAGTAAACAGTCGCTCCCCCCTAGTCACTGCGACCTGCTCCCGCGAGAGAGCAGGCACCCCTTCTAGCGAACATACGGGGCTAATTTGCCGATTTCCCTCTGCTGGAGTGTTCCGTCACGCCTTAGGCTTCTAACCCAGAGCACCTGTGTCGGTTCTCGGTACGGTCCCCGGCCCCCTTTTCACGGTCCCCAGGAGTCGGCCGACTTACGCCATCACGCCTTCACCCCCTTCTCTCCATTACGGATCTCCGGAGGCTTCGGCGCTTGGACGTCCCATGGCAGAGACGCTCGGCCTATCCCGAGGCGTCGGGTGCCTTAAAGGCATAGGCCGGTGGTGCGGGAATATTAACCCGCTCCCCTTTTCGGTGGCGTCGAATTACGAGCCACCTTAGGACCGACTAACCCACGGCTGACGAACATTGCCGTGGAACCCTTGCTCTTCCGGCGGTCGGGATTCTCACCCGACTACGCTGCTACTACCGCCAGGATTCTCGTCACCGACGGCTCCACCCGAGCTCAAGCCCGAGCTTCTACGCCACCGGTGCGCCCTCCTACCGGATCGCCTTTCGGCGCCCCGAGGTATCGGCGGTCGGCTTGAGCCCCGTCCATTTTCGGCGCCCCGAGTCTCGGCGGGTGAGCTTTTACGCACTCTTTAAAGGATGGCTGCTTCTAAGCCTACCTCCCCGCTGTCTTCGACCCGGGACTTCCTTTATCGTTCACACTTAGCCGACACTTGGGGGCCTTAACCTCGGTCTGGGTTGTCTCCCTCTCGGAGTAGGAGCTTAACCCCTACCCCTGACTCCACCCTTCTACGGCGGTAGCGGATTCGGAGTTTGACAGGAGGGCGAGGGTGTCACCCCCCGACTCCCCCAATCAGTGCTCTACCCCGCTACCAGCCTCCGGGCAGGTCATACTGCGGTATGTCTCGGAGGGAACCAGCTATCCCCGGTCTCGATTGGACTTTCACCCCTAGACGGGAGTCATGGGAGCGATTTGCACATCAACACCCCTGCGGGCCTCCACGAGCCTTTCGACTCGCTTCGCCCTGCCCCCGTCTAGATCGACCGGCTTCGGGTCGCATGCCAGTGACTCAGGCGAGCACACCCGACCCCTCGTTTCCTGCGGGTCTTCGGTTTCCCTTCGGCTTCGGGCTTAACACCCTTAGCCTCGCCACTGACATGCACTCCCTGGCCCGTTTTTCAAAACGTATGCAGTAACCCTGGCATGCTCCGGCTCGTACTCGTGCCTCGCGACACTTTCCTTCGCCGGAGTTACCTTTGGGGCTACTGCGCACTATCCCCGGCCGATTTCAGGCTCTTTTCACCCCCCTTCTCGGGGTTCTTTTCAGCTTTCGGTCACCCTACTATTGCGCTATCGGACTCGGGACGTATTTAGCCTTGGAGGTTGATGACCCCCAGCTTCCCGCGAGAATTCCAACCCGCGGTACTCAGGATACCCCACCTTGTAACCAGCAAGCTTACGCCTACGGGGCTTTCACCCTCTACGGCACCGCGTTCCAGCGGACTTCGGCTTCGCTTACTGGCATTAGGCAGGGTCCTGCAACCCCACATCCACCTTCTCTTGCGAGAAGGTGTTCGGTTTGGGCTATGCCGCTTTCGGTCGCCCCTACTAACGGCATCTCGTTTGATTTCTTTTCCTGCGGGTACTCAGATGCTTCCTTTCCCCGCGTTCCCGCTCCTTACGGAGCGTCCCCGAAGGGACAGGATTGCCCATTCGGGAATCCCGGGTTCTAAGGCTCCATGCGCCTCCCCCGGGCTTTTCGCAGCTTGGCACGCCCTTCTTCGGCGCCCGAGCCAAGCCATCCACCGGCCGGGATAACCGCCGGTAGTCAGTCCCAGTTTGCACCTACCCCTGCACGGTCTCACTTGCCCGAAGGCATTAACCCTTCCCCGACGACTTTCATCGCCGGGTGCATGAAAAGAGGCTTGTCAGCATTTAAGCCTGACAGGCAGGTGTTCGCTGGAGGTGATCCAGCCGCAGATTCCCCTACGGCTACCTTGTTACGACTTAGCCCCCCTCGCGGACCTTGGGCTCGAGGATGCCCTACGGACACCCCCTCGCCCCTAGCCCACTTGGGTGGCTTGACGGGCGGTGTGTGCAAGGAGCAGGGACGTATTCACCGCGTGATTTTGACACGCGATTACTACGGATTCCAGGTTCACGAGGGCGAGTTGCAGCCCTCGATCCCAGGTGAGACCGGGTTTAGGAGATTTCCTACCCCTTTCGGGGTCGGAACCCATTGTCCCGGCCATTGTAGCCCGCGTGTAGCCCGGGGGATTCGGGGCATACGGACCTGCCGTTGCCCGCACCTTCCTCCGGCTTAGCGCCGGCAGTCCCCCTAGTGTGCCCGGCTTCCCCGAGGGGAACCGCTGGCAACTAGGGGCGCGGGTCTCGCTCGTTGCCTGACTTAACAGGATGCTTCACAGTACGAACTGACGACGGCCATGCACCACCTCTCAGCTAGTCTGGTAGAGTCTTCAGCCCGACCTTCATCCCGCTGTCTCCCCCGGTAAGCTTCCCAGCGTTGAATCTAATTAAACCGCAGGCTCCACCCGTTGTGGTGCTCCCCCGCCAATTCCTTTAAGTTTCAGCCTTGCGGCCGTACTCCCCAGGCGGCGGACTTAACGGTTTCCCTCCGGCACCGGACAAGCTCATAGCTTGTCCGACACAAAGTCCGCATCGTTTACAGCCAGGACTACCCGGGTATCTAATCCGGTTTGCTCCCCTGGCCTTCGTCCCTCACCGTCGGACCCGTTCCAGCCGAGCGCCTTCGCCACAGGTGGTCCTCCCGGGATTATAGGATTTCACCCCTACTCCGGGAATACCCTCGGCCTCTCCCGGTCCCTAGACCAGCAGTATCCTCCGGAATTCTGACCGTTAAGCGGCCAGATTTCCCGGAGGACTTACTGGTCCGGCTACGGACGCTTTAAGCCCAATAAAAGTGGCCGCCACTCGGGCCGCCGGTATTACCGCGGCGGCTGCCACCGGCCTTGCCCGGCCCTTGCTATGGGGAGCTTTTTAGGCTCCCCGACAGCCGATGCAAGCATCGGCACTCCGGCTGACCCCGTCGCGGTTTCCCGCATTGCGGAGGTTTCGCGCCTGCTGCGCCCCGTAGGGCCTGGACCCTTGTCTCAGGGTCCATCTCCGGGCTCCCACTCCCATGGCCCGTACGGATCTTAGGCTTGGTGGGCCGTTACCCCACCAACTACCTAATCCGCCGCAGACCCATCCTCGGGCTCCTTGCGGACTTTCGGCGATGGAACATTCCAGTATCCATCACCTATGGGGGTTTAGCCCCAGTTTCCCGGGGTTATCCCCCTCCCGAGGGCAGGTTGTCCACGTGTTACTGAGCCGTCCGCCGGTGCTTACCTTGCGGTAAGCCCCTAGACTCGCATGGCTTAGTCCCAGCCGGATAGCAGCGGCCTCTGGCAGGATCAACCAGAATTGGCGGGGTTATAGTGAATACGTCCCCCTGCCTGCCAGTCTGCTCTGCTGACAAGCCCCACATCAGACCGCAACAATTTGCGGTCCTCCCTGCTATACCGCGGACGAGAACGCTACCCCTCACCCAGAGCTGTGCTCAGTCGGGGTCCTAGCTGGATCCGCGGTTATCTACTTTGAAGTTGTGGTGTAGTATACCATTACTCTTTTGGATTTATAAGACTTTTGCTTGAGAGTCTTCAAGCTTGCAACAGCTTCTATTTAAATATGAATGGCTGTCCATATTTCCGATAGAAAAAATAAAAATAACTCGCGATATAAACATTCTGCAATAGAATGACTAACCCAGATGCTTATTAAGAAACTCGAACTCTCTGTTCGAGCTCTCCTCAAAGAAGTCAATGTAAACACCAAAATGTCCACACTTCAAATTCATTACTTCAGCTTCCTTTGTTTTCTCGACTGCCTTAAATGCCGCACTCGCTGGTGTTACTGTGTCGTTCTCAGCGATTAAGTAAAATACTGGACAATTTATTTTACTAACTTTTTTTATCGGCCTATAGAAGGGAATCGAGAGGGCTATTCTGGCAAAAGTATAATTCTCCCAGGGTATGCTGGTTGAATAGCGTTTCTTATGCTCTTCAATTAGTCTTAGATAGTCCTCGGGTAGAAGACCTTTCTCTCCAGCTATTGCAACTTTGTAACCCCCAAAAGGTGAAAGAACCAAATCTATTATCCCAAGAATTGCAAATTTAACGCTTCTTAACCCCATTGCCCTGGCTACTGACAATCCATCCACAAAAGGAACCTGAGATACCACGGCGTCAACCTCATACTGTGAAGCAATTTCAAGGACGTGCCCACCGCTAAATGAGCTGCCCCAAATCGCCACTTTTTTGTATTTGCTTTTTGCATACTCCACCGCTTTTTTCCAGTCTTCAATCTGCTTTTTTATGCTTATTAGCTGTCTCGGCTCACCTTTGCTTCTTCCAAAATGTCGGTAATCAAAGATAACCAATGAAAAACGTTTTCCAAATTTCTCCGCATACGGCAAAAGCAAATCCTTAACTGCTCCGAAGCCATGAGCCATCACAATGCAATTCTCGCCATTTTCATGCTCCCAAGCATGGATGTTCCCAAGCCACACTTCTTTCATGCTACCCAAGAATCTTTCATCAACCATGATTGATAATTAGCTCATCAAATTTAATCTTTCTCCTCCGCAGAATTTTAAAATCTGCACGAAAGATTTTGTTATGGAAGTTGAGGCTAAGTTTAGACTTAAACCAGGAGTTGAAGAAAAAGTCAAGGAGATTGCGAACTTTTTAGAGGAGAAAGACGAATTCGACATCTACTTAAACCATCCCTGCAGAGATTTTGCCGAAACTGACGAAGCACTTCGTATACGGGTTGAGAAAAAAATCAAGTTAACCTATAAGGGTCCAAAGGTCGACTCTGAAACCAAAAGCAGGGAAGAGGTAAATCTTGAAGTCAATAGCTTTGATGATGCTTTAAAGCTTTTCGAGTTACTCGGATTTAAAAAATTTAGAACCGTCAGAAAGCGAAGAAAAATCTTCAAACTCGAAAAAGCAATAATCTGTATAGACTCCGTAGAGGGCCTGGGGGACTTTATTGAAATAGAAGTTGAGGGTGGATTGGAGAAAAAGGAAGAGATTTTTAAAATTGCCGAAACTCTCGGATATTCTCGAGCAGAAAGTATTCGGCTTTCTTATTTGGAAATGCTTGAAAAATTAGATCGGAAAGTATAGGGCCATAGTTGGACAAACTTTAATGCATGCCCCGCAGTGAATGCACTTCTCAGCTCGGATATCTATTTTTTTTTCTACATTTATATAAAAAACTTCGGTTGGACATATGCTTAAACATGCCCCGCAGTGAATGCATCTTTCGTTTCTGGCAATGCTTTTCGTTATTTCGTGAATTTCAACACCCATTTTCTTCAGCATTTCCAAGACTTCGACTGATTTTTCATCCGGAACCTCAACTATTACTTCTCCCTTTCTTGCACCAACATCTGCTTTAAGTATGTTTATCAACGCCCCGGTTTTTATCGCAGTTAATGAAATTATGGGCTCTCTGACCGTTCGGGCATCAAATCTCAAAAGAAATAGCATACCACTTCACCTCCCCAAAAGCTTGCTGAGAGTTTCGCTCGTGATAATCCCCAAAACCCTTTTCCTGCTATCTACTACTGGCAAAGCAGATATGTCGAATTTTTCGAGTTTACTCACTGCTATAGCTATTGGATCTTCTGGATATACAGTGATCACGTCTTTTGTCATTATCTCACTAACTTTTGAACTTCTCTTCACAACAGCTTTTGCAATATCCCATGATGTGACTATACCCTTCAAAGTGCCATCGCTGTCCACCACCGGTAGATGATTTACATTTTTCTCAATCAAAAGCTTTGCAGCGTCTTCTATGCTCCAATCTTCGCCAATCGTTATCGCTTTTGTCATTAGATCCTTTACAACTCTTATCTCCTTTTGCTTCATTGGTTTGAGGACTTCCTTTGGCTTTAACCTTTCCACAGGCATAGTCAGCAAAAACTCCCCTCTTTCAATCATTTTCTTAAGCTCCCTCATAACTTTCTCAGCCATGTAATAGCTTGAAAGTGGAGAAACACGTACTTCTTCGCCATTAATCTCAACCTTGCCACTCTTAAGCTCTTCATAGCTGACTTCTCTCACAACCGGCCTCTGTCGCCTCGCAACTCCGAAGTCGATGATTGTAGTTTTAATTTCACTGTCCCTGATGCTCAAGGCCTTTGCAATATTTTCGTCCAGCACCGGGATTGGAATTCCAATTCCAAGGTATATTGAGGGGGCGTATCCTGGAAAATAGCAAGCTTTAAGGAATTCGGGCTTCATCTCCTTCAGATTTCCCCTAACCATGAGCGTGCCAAATGGTGGAGAATGCTGTGTGCCTTCGCCAATGACGTAACCTTTAGCTCCGCACAAGAAAATCCTTGTCCCAACACCAATTGTCCGAAATTCTGGATCGTTATTCAGAGGTGAAATCTCTCCTGTGCCCGCAAACGTGACGTTTCCATAATTGGGAAGTAGAGTGCCCATGTACGTTCTCAAAATTTTGTCCGAGGAATTAGTTGCTGCTCTATACCGCTGGTATGCGTTTCTTGGATTTACCATTTCTGCCTGATTGACATCCTCAAGAGACATATTAGTTACAATTTCTCTGTTTGGATAACAGTCTGTTCCATAACCTATTGCCCTTAACTCAATATCCTTGCCAGAAACAAGTTCTTCGATCACATGAGCTCCGCCATATAGTTCTCTCGTTTCGGAAGGTTTAGTAGCACCAATGAATACATCAACCGCAGCCAAGCCAGCATAAGCTTCAACATCATTTAACCAAACCTTCTTAAATTTTATAGGCGGATCAGAGTGCCCAAAATTTATGAAGGCCCCTGTAGAGCACATCGCTCCAAAAGTCCCTGTTGTAACCACGTCTACTTCTTTTACAGCTTCTTCTGGAGTTAACTGGGACGTTATTTCCTTCATCTCAGTAGCAGTAACAACACAAACTTCACCACGGCGGATCTTCTCATTTATCTCCTCGATCGTTTTCATGGAATTCAAAACAAAGAACAGTATATAAACCTTTTGAAAATTTAGCTTAGGAATATTCCTATTGTTCATTTTCCGAAAAGAAAAAGCATAAATTTCCTTAGAGATATTGGATTTCATGTCAAAAATTTTGGATTTGGTAAAGGGGAGAGTGCTCTTCACTCTCGTGATAGGAAACACGAAAACTGCAGAGATCCCGGGAATTACGGTTGCAGGAGCAAATCCTGAGCTTATAAAATACACTCCACCCGCAGATGCTGAATTGCTCTATCACGGGAAGTGTTTAAGTATCGATTCAATCCCGGCAACACCCGATGGAAAACCGACACCCGCGCTAATCTCATACACTGCACTTAGGCTTACAAAAATACCTTTCTTGGTCGTAGATTCAGGCTTGATCGTTAAGCCAAAAATACCCCACATAACTTTAAATGCCCCTGTGGGGAAAAACATCGCAACTGAAAGGGCCATGAGCATCGAAGACACGAAAAAAGTTCTTGAAAACGGAAGAATACTTGGAGAACAACTTGCAAAGATTGTGGACTTATTAATCATAGGTGAAAGCATTCCTGCAGGCACCACCACAGCTGGAGCTGTGTTGAAAGCTCTCGGCTTCGAGCCTAAGGTTTCTTCGAGTATGCCTTCAAATCCACTCGAACTTAAGAGAAAAGTAATAGACGAGGCTGTTAAAAAAGTGAAAAGCAAGGACCCTGTCGAGATAATATCCGCAGTTGGCGATCCTGTGATTGCAGGCGTCGTTGGAATTCTAAGCGGTTGCAAGAGGGCGTTGCTTGCAGGTGGAACCCAGATGGTTGCGATTGCAAATGTGGCGAAGATGATCACGGACTGTGAAATTGCAATAGCAACAACAGAATTCGTTGCTAACGATAAAACCGCAGATCTATCCCTTGCACCATGTGAAGTTTTCGTTGCGAAGATTCCACTTGCAAATTCAAGGTATCCCGGACTAAGAGCATATGCCGAGGGTTTTGTTAAAGAGGGTGTGGGTGCCGGTGGGCTTGCATTCTTTGCCTATCGTCGTGGAATCACGGAAAGGGAACTGCTTGCAGAAATCGAAAAAGATTACGAAAAAATCGTCCTGAAGGGCTGAATTTTTTGAGTTGCGAAAAGCTCAAAATCTTTTTAAGCCCTATACTAAATTTTTATTATGTTGAGAATTGTTAATTTAAGCGTTGAGGTTGATGGAAAGAGGATACTCCACAACGTAAATCTCTACGTGAAAAAGGGGGAAACCTTTGCACTCTTCGGTCCAAACGGAAGTGGAAAGTCCACTCTTCTAAACGCAATAGTTGGAAATCCTGCATACAAGATCTCAGGTGGTAGAATAATTTTTAAGAAAGTTGACATAACGAATCTTCCGACCGATGAAAGAGTAAAGCTTGGACTTGGGATTTCCTTCCAAAATCCACCAAAAATAAGTGGTGTGAAACTGATCGATATTTTGAGACAATGTGCAAAGTTAGGCGGTAGAGAAGGTATGATCATGGAGCTTGCAGAAAAGCTCAGAATGAAAGATCATCTTTACAGATCGATAAACGTCGGATTTTCAGGTGGAGAAGTAAAGAGATCTGAAATTTTACAACTTTTATTGATGAATCCTGACTTTGTCTTGCTTGATGAGCCCGACAGTGGCGTAGACTTGGAGAACATAGCAATAGTGGGCTCTGCAATAAGTGAGCTTCTTGAAAGAGATAAAGCGGAAAGAGAGAAGGGCGGTATAATAATCACTCACCAAGGTCATATCCTTGACTACGTGTCTGCAGACTACGGAGTGATTTTATACAAGGGAAGAGTTGCATGCATCGGAGATCCCAAGGACATAATCACACAGATAAGGAAAAATGGCTACGAGGGGTGTGTTGCGCGATGCCTGAAGGATATGGAGTAGATACTGAAAAGTTAAAAGAAGTTGGGATTGAACTCGATCCCAAAAAACGCTCCGGAACGTTTTTACAGAAAGATCAGGAAGTCAAGACTTTTGCGTCTTTCTATGAAGGTGTGGAAGTCATGAGTATAAGATCAGCAATGGAAAAATACGATTGGGTCAAAGACTACTTCTGGAAGCTTCTTCGCAGGGATCAGGATGAATTTACAAAAGAAGCGGATAGCGAAGAAGCAAATGGGTATTTTATAAGAGCTTTGCCAAACGCCAAAGTAGAGATCCCAGTTGAAGCATGTCTTTATCTCCACAAAGCAGGGAAGCAAAAGGTTCATAACATAATTATAGCTGAAGAGAATTCCGAAATAAATATTATAACCGGATGCACATCCCATCCAACCGCAATCGGAATGCACATCGGCGTTTCAGAGTTTTTTATAAAAAAAGGAGCAAAGTTAACTTTCACAATGATTCACAGCTGGCAAAACAATATCGAAGTCCGTCCAAGAAGTGCAGCGGTAATCGAAGAAGGAGCAACTTTCATCAGCAATTACATTCTCTTAAATCCAGTAAAGCTCGTCCAAATGTATCCCACCGCATACGTTGGAAAAAATGCAAGGGCGGTTTTTAGCAATGTTATCGTTGCACTGGAAGGTTGCACCATCGATTCAGGTTCGAGAGCAATTTTAACTGGAAGTGGGGCGGTTGCAGAAATAGTTTCGAGAAGTATAAGCAGAGGAGGAAGGGTTTTCGCCCGGGGACAAATCGTTGGCGAGGCTGAGGGGGTTAGAGGTCATCTTGAGTGTAAAGGGTTGATTTTATCAGAAAAAGGGGAGATTGTCGCCATTCCCGAATTGATAGCAAGACATCCCAACGTTGAACTTAGTCATGAAGCTGCGATAGGAAAAATTGCTGAAGAAGAGATCTTCTACTTAATGTCGAGAGGATTAAGTAGAGACGAGGCCGTTTCTGCCATAGTCCGTGGCTTTATGGAGATCGAGATACGGGGACTTCCAGATGTTCTTAAGGCTACGATTGACAGAGCAATAGAAGACATGAAAAGAGCGTTATGAAAGCTTACATTGAGATTGACGCCAATGGAGATTTGATTAAAGCTCTAAAGCCAGAGGAGAGTAATGCTATAAGCGAGGCAAAGATTTATCAATCCGAAGAGAAGTTGAAAATCGAGATCTTTGCAGAATCGATCTCAGCTCTGAGAGCCTCAATCAATTCATGGTTGAGGCTTATAAATATGTGTTTGGAAATAGAGGTGTTGGTATGAGCGAATTACCCCCACAGGTTCAGAATTTAGTGGCGCAACTACAGCAAATCCAACAGCAATTGCAAATCGTTGTAACGCAGAAAGCACAGGTTGAAGCTATGCTTGAGGAGGCTAAGCAGGCCTTGGAAGAGTTGCAGAAGGTGGGCGAAGACGTAACAATCTATAAAGCTGTGGGAAGCATTCTCGTTAGAGAAGCAAAGACCAAAGTTGTCCAAGAACTAACAGAGAGAAAAGAGAGCCTGGAAATCAGAATTAAAACCCTCGAGAGGCAAGAAGAGAGATTGAGAGAGAGATTCGCCGAACTTCAAAAGAAGCTCCAAGGACTTTTAGGTCAACAAGCTGGTTAATTTTCCTCATTTTTCGATCTTAAACGCAGAATTAAGGCTTCAAAGACGGCTGCAAGATCTCTATCAATTCTAAAAAACTCAACAGCATTTATTATAACTTCTTTGCCTATTTCGGCCTCTTCTTTGAACGATTCCGGGAGCACAAGTTCCCCGTTGCTCGTCATCTCGTATGAATCCATCTGTTCTTCGATTCCAACAACCAGAAACCTTTTTCTGAAAAAGTACGGCTTGGCTTTCTTATCAAGAAATCTCAGTGTCACAAAAGTTTCATTCGGAATTAAAGATGTTTTCAACTCGATAGCTTTATGATTTATACCTACCTCTCTCTCACTTAGCTCATAGCTGAACCCACCAACCCTGCTAAGATATATGTCCGAGATAACCTCAATCGGATACCTATACATCAATATAGATGTTGGAATAGGGCTATAAATCTATTTTGCTCGAAAAGACCTCATCATGCTGAATATTGGCTAAATTTGAGATCGTTTCAGGGGCTTTATCTTTTAAAAAGCTCCGAGAGCTCTTTTGCTATTTTCAAACCCTCTTCCCTATCCTTGGCAGTAGTAATAATGTGAATTTCCTGATTTGAGGAGCCATACGAAAGGATTGCTCTAATATTGCCTCTTTCATCAACCCTTGTGATCTTGAACCTCAGCCCGTGTCCAGTTCTTGCCCCTTTGTTTTCTATTCTGCCGAAAATTACTCTCTTTACACCACTATGTGACAGTATTTCTCCAATTAGCTTTAATCCTTCCCTGTCTCCAATTACAGTCTTGTGTCTTCCACTGAATACCACAATAAAAGTTTTGAGCAAGATTTTAATTTTTAACTCAAATTTGAGTCCCCTTTTCTATTAAAGGGGGAAGATAGTTCGTCCAAAGTAAACCCTATTTCTATTAACGTGTTTCTAAGTTCTCTTTCGAGTTCCTCGAGCTTTTTCCAATCTCTTTCGACTTCGATAAGGTAATTAACTATTCTTTCTACCTGCACCTTTACCCTATCCCCAATCTTTCCAAGAGAGTCTTCGAGTTCTGCAAGACTATAAATTACTGCAAGAGGATTTCTGATTCGATCAACAAGAAAAGAAACATGATTTATCGACTCCTTCACCAGATCCAGCGTTGCAAATGTAGATCTCGACAGCAATTTAAAAGTAAAACTTTCACCGATTTCATAAGCAATCGTGTCAAAAAGTCCAAGAATTTCATCATCTAAGATGAACCATTCTGGAAGTTTGAAACATAAGGAGCCCAAAGGAGTTCCCGAAGAGTTGAGAGGAACTGAAAAGAAGTTAATACCAGGATCTCTCTTTGATACAACCTCTATTTTAACATCTTCAAAATAATTTTTCAAAACATCAACCACTTTTTCTATTTTTCCACTTGGAAGGAGTTTAAGAGTTTCTATGGTCGCTTTAAGTGCAATATTTAGGCTTTTTTCTTTCGAAATGTCTCTAAGTTGTAGAATGATTTGTTTATTGCACATATTTGCAAATAAATCTACCAAGATCGGTCTCTCTCGCGCATTAAAGAGGGACTCGAATCTTAACTCGCCAACTGTTCCACTTTGCAGTATTTTTAACTTCTCTTCAACGTCTACACTTCTGAAAAATGACAAAATGTTTTTACCAACAAGATCTGAATTAGGATATCCAAAAACATTATCGGGAATTGCAGATACTATCTCGAAGCCATCAAGAAATATTATTGCCTCTTTTCTGTATTTTAATGCCTGCAAAAGAAAGTCAGAATTGGGTCGCATAGATTAAAGAAGACTAAAGTATATATATCGCTTGGCCTTTTGACTTCGACATGATCTTAAAAGCCCTAAACCACCAATCTTAAATACTTAAGAACTGAAATTGCATAATACGTGTCCTCAAGAGTTGAAATTCCTCCGTAAACACTTCTCCTGAAACCGCCATTGTAATTTTGAAGATTTTCAACGAATTCTGCGGTTTCTTCCAAGTATAGAGGATAGCTTCCGGGAATTTTTGAGAAACCACCACCTTCGCATCTAAACTCAAGTATAAACCTCCTCGTCTTTTTATCAAGAGACTGCAGAACGTAAACGCAGTAGAAGGTATCCTGAAGGTTTGCGAACTTCTTTCCAAATCTTTTCCTTTTCTGTATCGCTCTAAAAAATCTTTTTGAACCTCAAATTCTCTTCCAATCGCTTTCAGGCAATTTATAGCCATTTAAAGCTCACGAAGCTCGTTTGGAGATTCAAAGGAATAAGTGGCGGTTATGCCTCGATCAGCTCTAAAAAACCCGCTATCGTCTCTTTCAGCAAAATTTTGAATTCTTATTAGGTAATCGCTGTAGTGTGGAACTTCAACTCCCAAATCATTAAGAGAGTTTAAAGCAAAGTATAGAGAATGCAAAGGGTAAAGGCTTGCAGATCGTAAAGCCCCCCATCTTCATTGTGTCTGCTTAGCACGAATTCAATTACCTTATCGAGATCCACAATTTCGGCCTGCGGTATTTATGATTGCTCAAGGCTCAGCAAAAAATTTAAGCTTAATGCCAATTAAAATCTGATGGAAACGATAAATTCCAAGGACATGCGAATTCTCGATCTGAATTGCGAATACTTCGGCTTGAGCAGGCTTCAGTTGATGGAAAATGCGGGAAAAGCGGTTGCTGAAGAGATCATGAAGAGAGTTAAAGGTGGAAAAGTTGCAATTTTTGCGGGCAGTGGCAACAACGGTGGAGATGGATTTGTAACAGCAAGGCATCTCAAGGGCTTTGAAGTCGAGATCTACTTAGCGGGAGAGCCAAAGACAGAGATTGCGATGAAGAACTTTGAAATTCTCCAGAAAGCAAACTACAAAATCCAAAGGATCTCTGAATGCGACGCTGAGATCGTTGTCGATGCATTGCTTGGCACAGGAATTGCGGGAAAGCCAAGAGGGGAGTATGCAAAGGCTATTGAGCTCATAAACAGCATGGAAGCTTTTAAAGTTGCTGTAGATGTTCCGAGCGGGCTAAATGCGGACACTGGCGAGTATGAACTTGCGGTAAAGGCTGATCTCACGGTGACTTTTCACAAAATGAAGCCGGGCATTTTAAAGGCGAAGGAGATCTGCGGAGAAGTCGTGGTTAAAGACATTGGAATCCCTGAGCAATTTGAAAAGCTATGCGGAGTCGGAGATCTTGTTGCAACTTACAAAAGATTTGAAGACGCGCATAAAGGAATGCATGGAAGGGTTGCAGTGATTGGTGGAGGCGATTACACTGGAGCAGTGGCATTTGCAAGTCTCTCCGCATATCATGCGGGAGCGGACATAGTGATAACCGCTGTTCCCGAGAGCATAAAAGGCGTGGTTGCAAGCTTCAGCCCTAATCTGATCGTCAGGGGATTAAGAGGAGATAAAATAACTCCGAAAAATCTGAAAGAAGCTGAGGAGATTGTTAAGAGATGTGATGTAGTGGTAATTGGAATGGGAGTCGGTGAGAATCCTGAATTCAAAGAATTCGTTGAAGAGCTATTAAAGAGCTGTAAAAAGGCGGTTCTTGATGCTGAAGGAATTACGGGGAATATTCCCGAAGGGGTTGAGTGCATATTAACTCCGCACAGAGGAGAGCTGAAAAAGAACTTCAACGCAGAGCCAAAGGATGTTCAGAAGGTTGCAAAAGAAATAGGAGCGGTTGTTCTGCTGAAAGGAAAGGAAGACGTTATCACGGATGGCTATCGCACAAAGGTGAACAGAACAGGAAATGCAGGGATGACCGTTGGTGGCACTGGAGACGTGCTTGCTGGAATTTGCGGTGCACTGCTTTGCCTTGACGACGCTTTTCATTCTGCATGTGCTGGAGCATTCATAAACGGCTTCGCTGGGGATCTATGCCTCGAGAAGTTCGGATACAATTACACTTCCATGCACCTGATTGAAATGCTCCCAGAAGCTTTCAGGAGGTGTCTCAGCTGGAAATAGACGAGGTTGAGCTCACAAAAGAGCTGATAAAGATCGACACAAGAAATCCGCCGGGAGATACTTCTCAGGCGGTTGATTTTCTTGAGAAGCTTTTTTCTTCATTTAAAACCAAAAGCTACACACATGAAGGAAAAGAGAGCCTATTAGTTGAGATTTCCAAAGGAGAAAAGACTCTAATGCTATCTTCCCATTTGGACACAGTTCCGTGTGGAGACGAGCTTTTGAATCCGATAACTGTGAATGGAAAGCTTTATGGGCGAGGTAGTTGCGACGCAAAGGGCTGTGTTGCGTCTATTTGCAGTGCGGTTCTCAAACTTGAGGATATCGGGGTTGGATTAAAGGTAGCTTTTACTGCAGATGAAGAAGTTGGTGGCAGGAATGGGCTCAAAAAGGTGTTTGAAGCTGAGAAATGCGATGCGGTTGTGATAGGGGAACCAACGGGATGTGGCTCGATTAACGTTCTTCAGGCATGCGTTCTCGCATTAGACATAGAATTCGAAGGAAAAGACGGGCACACAGCAACGAGGGATGCAAGAGATGGAGCTATTTTTAAAGCCTCGAAGTTCATTACCGAAATTCCAGAGCTTTTTAAGAACCTAAAAGGCAACTATGAACCCTATAAAAGTTTGTTTGAGGGGTTTGGAATCCCATTCGTTATAAAAACCTGGGAAGCGGTCTTTAATCCATCCATAATTAAGGGAGGCATTAAGAGGAATGTAGTCGCTCCAAAATGCGAGCTCTCTGCGGACATCAGATTTGCCCCCTGGATAAGTGTTGAAGAAGTCCTGCATATGCTCAGCAGAGAGGGTTTGAATTTTAAAGTTTCGGGATTTCTCCCCGCATACGGAATTCTTGTGGACAGCGTTCCGCTCGAAAATGATCTAAGGCTTCTAAGGATCATCTCAGATGCAATTAGGTCGGAAGGTTTGAATCCAAGAGCAGTTTTCAGCTTGGGAGTTGGCGATACAAGGCACGTGAGAAAATTCGGAATTCCAGCATTTTACTTCGGTCCTGGAGGCGAAAATCTGCACAGCGAAGACGAATTCGTCTACATTTCAGAGCTTAGACTTGCAACTAAAATATACAGGAAAATTATAGAAAATTTCAGAAAGTTTTGATCTCCCCTTTGACTATTTTGTCAGTAAGCTTCGTTATATTCCCGATCATCTCTTCCGCAATTTCTCTGACTTTGCGATCAAGCTTTTCAATCGTGTAACCTTTCTGCGGGATTATTTGAATGCTGAGAACCTTGGGATCGTTAATAGGCTTACCGATCTGGCTAAGAATTCTAACGTAAACCTCTCGAATTCCTTCTACTTCCTCATAACAACGGTTTGCAATCATATTGGAGAGCAGATTGTAAAGCTTCCCGACATGGTTTATCGGGTTCTTTCCGCTCGTCGCCTCCATGCTCATCGGTCTGCCAGGAGTTATTAGACCGTTGCATCTGTTTCCTCTTCCAACACTTCCATCATCGCCACTCTCTGCAGATGTTCCAGTTACAGTAAGATAAACGCTTTTTGTGGAGTAATCGTCCGCCGTGTTTACAAAAACTTCAACCTCTCGGGAAGTGTAATCCGGAGCGATGTCCTTTAAAAATTCCGCAACTTCTCTCTTAACCGCATCGTATTCTGTAATGTCTCTGATGTGCCTGTCAACCATCGCAACCGCAACAGTCAGCTTGATTTTATCCTTTTCTCTTAGCCCCATTACCTTTATGTCTTCTCCGATGGCAGGAACTTTTTTTCTTAGCTCTTCATAAATCCTTCTTTCAGCATTCAAAACCAATTTTTCGGTTTCTGAAAGGGGAGCAAAACCTATGCCAAATGAAGTGTCGTTTGCAAGTGGAATCTCTTTTTTTCTCTTAAAAACATCCTGCAAATCCGCACTGCCCTCGCCAAGGCGAACATCAAAAACAATATCAAGATCAGGATCAAGATAACGCATTGCACTTTTTACGTATCTTTTAGCAGCGTTTAGAGCTACTTTATCTGTTGGAATTGCTTCATCTCCTATCTTTTTTGTTGCCCTCCCCACAAGGATTATATAAATCGGCTCTATAACTTCGCCACCGCCAAACCTCGGACACGACTTTCCCGCAATAATTTGAGTCTCGTCGGTGTTGTGGTGCATAACAACGCCGAAACGCTTTATGTATTCCTTGCAAAGCTCTCTGCTCATGCTTTCCGCAATCCCGTCTGCAAGGCTATCAGGATGTCCAATTCCTTTTCTCTCGACTAATTCGACCTTTTGTTCTTCGATCGGAGTGTGAACGAGTTCCTCAACAACTATGTTGGGCATGTAACCACCAAGAAGCTTGAACGCAGAAGTGATATAAATCTTACATCGGCTCAACAGCGATTTTCGATCTTCAAGGTGCTAAGCTAAGTTAGATAAACTTTAAAGTTCCACTGTTTAAACGTGATTAACGCAACTTTCGATGTTGAGGATGGAAAAATCAGGAGAATATACGCATCTGCACGATATCCCTCAGAGCAAAAAGGAAATATTTTCTATGACTCTGATATCCCCCCAAATCTAAAATTTGCAGAAGATATGCCAAAAAACCTTGAATGCCTACATGCAGTAGTTGCATTCAGAGCTTCTTACATTTTACTATCAAGAGACATTTTGGGCGGAAAACCGCTGTATTACGATTCCAATGGAATTTCATCCTTCAGTTCTTTCCTTGAAGAACCAAAAGAAGTCCTCCCAGGGGAGATTGTTAAAATAGACTACGAGGGTAGATTGCTGGAGAGGAGACAATATAAATTTGAAGATGTGATCAAAAAAGAGGACAGGAATCTGGAGGAAATAGAAGAGGAAATAATAAAGGAATTAATCGGTTTGAAATTTGGAAATAGCTGTATAGCATTTTCGGGTGGATTGGATTCAGCTTTTCTCGCTTCATTATACGATCTCCCGCTTTTATCGGTAACCGCAAGTAAAAAAGAGGAGGAATGGATCAAAAAAGTAGCAAGAGAATTGTCCAGAGATTTGGAGCTTTTTGAGATATCTGAAGACGAGTTAAAGCACATAATCCCGGAAATTTCAAATGTAATAGGATCCTCAAACTTTTTACAGCTTTCGATTGCAATTCCAGTGCATCTAACCATGAAATTTGCAAAAAAGTGCGGTTTTGATGGAGTCATATTTGGGCAGGGTGCGGATGAGCTCTTTGGTGGCTACAAGAGGTATGAAAACTATCAAAGCATTGAACTCGAAAAAATTTTGATTGAAGATTTGAAAAACATAGGCACCAAAAACTTGGTAAGAGACACAAAGCTCTCGTATCACAACGAAATAAAGCTTATTTTGCCCTATCTCAGATGGGGGGTGATAAAAAATTCTCTGAGCATACCGCCTGAATTAAAAGTCGCGAGAATAGAAGGTAAAATCGTAAGGAAATACTTTTTAAGGAGGATTGCTCAAAAATATCTTCCAGAGGAGGTAGTATGGAGGGAAAAGAAGGCAATACAGTATTCGACAGGAGTGGCAAAAATACTGAGAAAGCTTGGTTATTCACAGACTGGGAAGGGCCCTGGGTTTTAAACGATTTTGCATACGAACTTTGCCTTGCAATTTTTAACAACGAGCGATTTTTCAGAAATCTCAGCGAATTCGATGACTACTTGTTCTACGTGGAAAAAAGAGAAGGATATGAGGCGGGGTATACTTTAAAGCTCTTAGTTCCATTCATTTCCGCTTTCGGGATTAAAGAAGGCGTTATCGATAGTCTGATAAACTCTGCAAGGTTTGTTCCCGACGCAAAGAGAGCGGGCAGCGAAATTCTAAACTTTTTCGAGCCTGTGGTAATCTCTACGGCTTACAGCAAATTTGTATCTGCAACTGCGCAGAGAATAGGATTCAAGATAGTTCACGGAAGCGAGGTCGACTTTTCTCTGGAGCTTGATGAAACTTTAAAGGAAGAATTGCTGAGCAGTATTGATTTAATTGCCTCTTTGAAAGGTGAAAGCCTTTTTGAATTTCTTAACAACCTTATGTCGAAATTATGGGGTCGATTAACCAATTTAAGAGTTATTGGAGCAAAAGAAAAGGCCGAAATTCTTGAAAGATACGAGCCAAAAACTCCTATCACAATTGGAGACAGTATAACAGATTGCAAAATGTTTAAGAAGGCTAAAGAGCTTGGAGGAGTTGCTATAGCCTTTAACGGGAATAAATACGCTCTCGAGGAGGCAGATGTTGCTATTGTAAGCCAATCTGCGATGAGCACGGCGATAGTTGTGAAAACACTGCTAAATGGTGGAATAAACCTGAAGCTACTGAAATCTCAGAAGTATCCAACTGGAACGAAAGTATATATTATGAGCGATTCAGACTTTGAAGAGGTGCTTGAAAAGTCTATGAGAACAAGAGTAAGGTTGAGGAGATCTGCTGGAACTCTGGGGTGATAAGTTGAAAGCCATCGGAATTCTTGGCTCTCCGAGAAAAGAGGGTAATTCATCTAAAATGCTTCGTGCATGCCTGGATGAACTTTCAGCTTCTGGCTTTGAAACGGAATTCGTTTATCTTCAGGAAAAGGATATTGGGTATTGCATTGGATGTGGAACCTGTCTGAGAGAGGGGGATTGTCTTATAAATGACGATATGGCAGAGCTAAAGGATAAAATAAAGAATGTGAAAGTTCTCGTCCTTGCCTCCCCGGTTTATTTTCTAAACGTTAGTGCTCAGATGAAGTGCTTTATCGATAGAATGCTTGCCTTCGGACACAGACCCTCGTTAAGAGGGTATGGGGGTGCTATTGTGACCTATGCTGGTGTTGGAGAGCCGAAAGTGGTTGCGGAATATCTTAACAGAGTCCTGAAATCCTGGGGGGTTTATCCTGTGGGTTATGCAATAGGCTTTGGTGTTTTTCCGGGCGATGTAAGTGAGAGCGACATTGAAAAAGCAAGAAATCTTGGAAAAGAGATAGCAAAAGCCTACAAGACAGGCATTAAACCAGAAGCCAAAACAGAAGATCTTATATTGCAAAAACAGCTGATGAACCTCATTAAAAACTACAAAGAGATAATGAAAGCAGATTATGAGTTCTGGAAGAATAAAATGCTTTAAAATTCAGATACAACCTGTCGGCTTCGGTAAACCGGCAATCCTACACGCATCCCTTGCAGGGCCTTGAGGGAACAGCTTGTAGATATACTGCAAGTCCACATGTGGGCCAATGTCTTTCTTTGCCTGTTTTATAAGCATTCTTACCGGAGGAGCTACACCATATTTTATATAATAGCTTCTAAGATACCTTATGATTTTCCAGTGTTCTTCCGTTAACTCTATTGGCTGTGTTGTAAAACGAGGATCCTTGGCCAGCATTATTGCGATCTCTTCATCCCATTCTTCCCAATCCTGAAGAAAGCCATCATCATCAATCCTAAGCTTCTTTCCCTTTATCAACAGCTCCATCATAACTTCACCATTTTTCGTATAAACCCTTCTAAATATATATCTTGCGATTTTCGATACTAAAAGATTTAAATAGGCACAAGTTCTTGTGAACATCTTTCTGTGCGCTTACTAACCATTAAATTTATTTCTACCAGCGACTAAAATAAAGGCAAGTCCAGTTCCGGCCATCAATACCAGATCTGCAACTTCTATGCTAATTTCTTTCGGCTTTGGGATTTTAGTCTTGTTTTCAGAACTGCTGTAATCTAAATAAGGCAAAATCGTTGAGTTTAGAAATTCCATACTTATTCGCTCGTGTGACTCTTCCAATTCCTGAATTTCTAAAATTTCACTTTCAAATTCCCCAATCGAGTTAATTAGATCTTCTGTTTCGTTTATTTCCTCTACAGGCATGGGATTAACAATTAGGTATGCACCATAAGAATACGAATTCATGGAGTCGCCATTGTCGGAGTTGAGCCTATTAGCTCTAACGCTTATCTCCGTCAAACCCTCACTCACAGCTTTGAGTCTGACAGTTGCTAATTCAACTCTGCCTGCTCCTTTGCCCACACCACCCTTTATGTCTAACGCTTTAAGCACTATATAGTCCTCATTAACAATCCTGCGCATCTCCTGTGCCCATTCCGGAGTGTAGATATTGAGGAATTTCGCAACAGATTGATTAGAAATGCTAAGAACTATTTCATAAGCGCTCAGCCCATTTTCTGCACCGCTAAGCAGAACTTTATAATCTACAAAATCCCCCTGAATAACATTTTGATCTGAAGGTTCGAGGAAAATGATTTGCTCTGGCTTAGACTTGTCTACATTTTTGATTTTTAAATACTTCACCACAAGCACATCATCTTGGGCATGATATTCTCTCGCAACAGGGTCTTTCGGATCAAGATCATAATATAAAAAACCGAATATTTTTGGATCTAGTCCTCTCAGTGTTAGTGAAGTGTCCCGAACATAAAGCCTGTAATCTCCCTCGCTAAGTCCAGCAGTTTCTAACGTAATGTTTGCACATCCCCAATCGTCTAATTCCACCAACCTCACAATCCTATAATTCTCGCCAACGAGTGTCAATATGATCCCATTGTAAGCACCAGAGGTTTCATTTACTCTATTTGTAGATATAGATACTCGAAGAGGAGTTCCCGAAACGATTTCTTCGGCAACACTTACTGCTATTCTCGGTTTTACGACTTCAAAAGTCAAAATCCTGCTGTCATAAATTTTTCCTCCGTATTTCAGTATAAGCTCCATTGCGTATATTCCTGGTTTTAAAGCATAATCCATACTTCTGCTTTTTTCATATAATTCCCGAAGATTCAATCTTAGCTTTGTTGAGTTTTTGTATGGTTTAAATTCCTCATTTGAGTTAAATTTTACATTTGCTCCTATAACTCTGAAAGATAAACTCGTTTTATCCTCTTCAGGTGTCTCCACAATAACGTTTATCCAGACACTTCCTTGGTACGGAATTTCAGGGACTCCTACTCCAATAATTTTTGGTTTTAGAACCCTAAATTCTTCAAAAAATTCTCTTGTTGTGGAATTTTCCAAAATATTGACCTTTACAAAGTATTTTCCCTCCTGCCAATCTTCGGGTATTTGAAACTCCCAAGTTTCGTTTAATTTTTCAATTTTTTCGCTATTAGAATCATAAAGCCATTCTCCACCGCTCGCACCAGCGACCAGAATTTCAACTGGGCTGGGGGGATCGCATAAAACATTGACATTTATACGAATTAATTCTCCATTAGCAACCAGATCTTTATCCAATTTTATATATACTTCTGTTTTTCCAGAAACAGGAGCGAGGATTACCAGGAGCAAGGGAAGTATCAATACTGCTTTCATGCTTACTAATTTTAGCACGCATTTTTAAGTCATTCTTCCCAAATTGAAATTTCTCGATTGAATTCACTTCGAATGAAAGTGCTACATAGATTGCCAAAAAAATTTGTAAAGATTGGCAAAAATAAGTATCAAAAATTGTAAGAGTTTCAACTTTTTTGTCAAACTCAAAAAATTTTTTAAACCTATGCTCTGCCTGATGAACATGTTGATTGAGGTAAGATTCCATGGAAGAGGAGGACAAGGAGTTGTCACCGCGGCAGACTTTCTCGCGGTAGCGGGTTTCAAAGAGGGTTATTATACTCTCTCATTCCCAACATTTGGAGCCGAAAAAAGGGGGACACCAGTGGCATCGTTTCTAAGAATCTCTGACGAACCAATAGCTGTCCGTGATGAAGTTTATAATCCCGATTATGTTGTCGTTCTTGATCCAAGCGTATTTGAATCGGTAAATGTAGTTTCAGGATTAAAATCAAACGGTATGCTTATAGCAAATTATCCAAAAGGTCCAGAAGAGCTTAGAATGAATTTAAAGATCGAAAATAAGATCTTTACGATAAACGCAACAAAAATGGCGATGAGAATACTGGGTAGACCAATAACAAACACCGCCATGGTTGGAGCTTTTGCAGGAGCGACGGGCATATTTAAGCTTGAAACTCTGATAAAGACTGCTGAAGAATTGTTTGATGGTGATCTATTGAGAAAAAACAAAACTCTGATTGAAGAGGCTTATAACTACATGCGAGGTGTCTGCAGATGAAGATAAAGATTAACTTAGGAGCCATTTCTGAACCTTTGCAATCTGAAAAGCTAAAAACAGGTGATTGGGGAGCCGAATGGGCTTTTGTTGACAAGGAAAAGTGCACAGCTTGCAGAATTTGTGAGCAGTTCTGTCCAGATGGATGCATTGAAGTAAAAGAGTTCGAAAAAGAAAAATTTGCGGTTGTGGATTACAATTACTGCAAGGGATGCGGAGTTTGCGCTTCTGTTTGTCCCAAGAATGCCATAAGAATGGAAATGAAGGAACTTTTCAAACTCGAACTTTGAGGAGGTGTAAGCATATGATGAGGGTCGTAAGGGGATTTTATTCCGTTGCTCATGCTGTAAAATTATGCAAACCAAACGTGATATGTGCTTATCCAATTACCCCCCAAACTGAAATCGTTGTAAATCTTGCAGAAATGTATGCAAATGGAGAACTGCAAAATTGTAGATATATAACTGCAGAATCCGAATTTGCTGCAGCAAGTATTCTATTAGGAGCATCTGCAACAGGAGCAAGGACTTTTACAGCAACCTGCAGTCAGGGACTAATATTGATGAGTGAAGTTCTCTACAATGCTGCTGGTTTGAGATTGCCAATCGTTATCGTAAATACGAACAGAGCGGTTTCAGCTCCTCTAAGCATCTGGAACGATCTTCAGGATAGCATGGCTTTAAGAGATGCCGGGATAATTCAGCTTTATGTTGAGAATAATCAGGAGGCGCATGACGTGATTCCACAGGCTTACAAAATTGCCGAAGATGAAAGAATTCTTCTACCTTTCATGGTCTGTATGGATGGCTTCAAACTAACACACGCTTATGAACCCGTAGACCTGCTTGATCAAGAGTTGGTTGACAGCTTTCTGCCCCCATATAAACCAAAGGCCTACATGACAACAAAAAGATCTCTTGCATTCGGTTGCTACGCTCCACCACACATTTACATGGAGTTCAGGGTTGCAATGCAGAATGCAATGGAGAGGGCAAAGACAATAATGGAAAATGTATTCAGAGAATGGGCAGAGATCTCGGGCAGAGACTGGGGCGGGCATCTGGAAGTTGTAAATCCAGATGCAAAGGCATTTGTTGTTGCAGTGGGCTCGGTTGTTGGTCTACTCAGAAAAGTTGTGGAGGACTTGCAGAAAGAAGGATTAAAGGTTGGGCTAATAAAGCTAAGAACGTTCAGACCGTTCCCTACAGAAGAATTAAGGAAAGCCCTAAGCGAAGCGGAGAAGATAATTGTTATTGACCGTTCTGTAAGCCTTGGATATGAAGGAAATCTGTCGATAGAGCTTAAATCCGCTCTCTACGGAATGTCCGCAGAAATAGTTTCGATGATTATTGGACTCGGTGGGAGAGATATCCCAAAGGACTTTCTGGAAAAATTGGTAAGAGACGCATTGGCAGGAAAAGAAAAGAGCGGTTTTAAGGGTGTCAAGGAATTTGAAGAGGTGATCCCATGAGATTCTTTGGTAGAGGCCATGGAGCCTGTCCGGGATGCGGATTAACTATCGCAGTTCGAAATGTGCTCGAAGCTTTAGATGGAAAATGCTTTGTAGCAAACTCTACTGGCTGTCTCGAGATCATAAGCTCGCAATACGGTAAAAATGCTTGGGGGGTGCCATATATCCATTCACTTTTCGACAATACTGCAGCAGTAGCATGTGGAATTTCTGAGGCACTCAAAGCATTGGGAAGAGAAGACGAGGGCAAAGTTGTTGTTTTGGCAGGCGATGGAGCAACTGCTGACATCGGACTGACCCTACACGGAATGTTCGACAGAAATCATGATGTGATATACATTTGCCTCGACAACGAAGCTTATCAGAACACTGGACATCAGCAAAGCGGTCTAACACCGCTCGGTGAGGAGACGACCACAACACCCGCGGGGAAAAAAATGCTTGGAAAAACTGGTAGAAAAAAGGACATGATTGCGATAGCTTTGGCCCATGGATCACCCTATGTTGCCACTTCCAGTGCAGTTTTGCCTGCGGATATCAGGAGAAAAGTCAAGAGAGCTGCAGATCTCTATGGAGCGAAGTACATACAAATCCACTGCCCCTGCGTTACGGGATGGGGCATTGATGGCAAAGATGTTGTAAAAGTTGGAAATCTTGCGATTGAGACCGCACTCTATCCAATTGTGGAGTTCGAAAATGGACAACTCAGGACGGTAAGAAAAATAAAAGATCGCAAGCCAGTTGAGGAATATCTCAAGCTCCAGCGCAGATTCAGACACCTATTTGCAGATCCAAGAGGTAAAGAGGTAATCGCAGAAATACAGAAAATTGCTGACTACAATGCAGAAAAATACGGTTTGGACATAAAGAAAGAGTGATTTTTTACAACCATTTCCTTGCTAACTCATGAAAAAGAATTAATACCTCAATAAATTTTAATGATTGATGAGTGGATACGAAAAGTTCCTTACAAGGGGTAATGTTCCACTACCGGAAACGCATCTTAAAATAATCAACGAAGGCAAAGATATCCCGTCTGAAGGAGTCTTAATGTTTTCCGAAAAAGATAAACTGCTGGAAGAAGGTTATCATCTCTTCGAAAATGGTTTCCATCACTTCAAAGATGGGAGTGCCTATGTTGCCTGCCTGACGAAGATGCCCAAAGTCAGCATTGAGATGCTATACTGGTGGTTCTGGTGGCACTCAAAGGAAGGAATCAGATACAGGATCTGGTATCCGGAGAAACACTTCGACGTTCACACCGATTCGACGGGCTTCACTCATTATGTCACTGAAGATATTGGCACAGGAAAGCAAAAGCTCATTATACAATTTCTGACTCCCTTGGAGTTTGGCTTCGACACGAAAAAACTTGAAAATGTCGATTTTGACAAAGTGGCCATAATCTGTGCAAGGGTTGGAATCAAAAGAGCTTGGTTTACCGTCTGGCATACAAAAATGTGTCATTTTGTTC
This sequence comes from Archaeoglobaceae archaeon, assembly GCA_038734275.1. Classification (NCBI taxonomy): domain Archaea; kingdom Methanobacteriati; phylum Methanobacteriota; class Archaeoglobi; order Archaeoglobales; family Archaeoglobaceae; species Archaeoglobaceae archaeon. The sequence goes on along the minus strand of JAVYOO010000010.1, from coordinate 31,244 downwards.
GAAAGGCTCAAGAAGGAGTCGAACTCAGGAGTAGATTCTGGATCGGTGAAAGATTGGAAGTTGAAGGATTTGGAGGAAAAATTCTTTCTTGGCTTTTAAACAGACCCATTATTAAAAGAAGGGTAATTCCAAGAGACGTTGGAAAACACATGTTCCATCACTGTGCCCAAGAATACCACAATCTAAGCGAAATCTTGCCAGAAATTTATAATGAAGAAAGTCAAAAGCGTTTAAATTAAAAGAAAGAATTCAAGTATTTTTTGATACTCCTAATTACCTTTAAAAACAGATCCGAGATTTGCAAGCGATGCATGTAGAATTTCACGATCCTGAGAGAAGCCTGAAAAATTTCCTTAGAGAAGGTATTTTCTCACAGATAACAGCTTCATTGCTCACCGCAACCATCATAAGTTCTTATCTTGCTTTAGCAGGAGCAGATCCTTTTGTTATCGGGATTTTAGTTGCAATACCCAACATGACAACGATTACGCAGATAATCTCGGCAAAATTCGTTGAAAAAAAGAGTAGGAAAAAAGTGGCAGTATTTGCCAGTTTTGTGGCTAAAAATTCGATTTTAGCAATCGCCATTACTTCACTTTTAGATGGGCCATATGAGATTCTTTTATTTGGAATCTTCTACCTAATTTTTAACATTTGTGAAGACCTTCTAACCGTAAGCTGGAGCTCCTGGATGAGAGATCTGCTCTTCGGAGCAAAAATGGGTGAAATGCTATCAAAAAGATTGGCTTACGGAAAATTGGCTGCAATTCCTATTTTTATATTTGAGATCTGGCTCTTTGAAAAGCTCGACAAACAGGCTTTTCCGATTCTCTTCTTTTTAACTTTTCTTGCGGGTGTCATAAGCGTATATTTTCTTAGAAACATTGAAGAAGTAAAATCAAGTAGAATAAGTGAACCAAGTCTCATAACTCCACTTAAAAATAGTAATTTCCTGAAATGGACGTTTTTAAACTCTGCATTCTGCTTTTCCTTAAGTGCCTCGCGTTCATTTTTTGCTGTGTATGTTTTACAGGTTCTTGGATATCCTATCTGGTTTATTTTTCTATTTGCATTTATTGCTCATACCTCCTCCATATTTTCACTAAGATTTGCGGGCACTATATCGGATCAATTTGGCAATAAACCTTTACTCGGTATCTCCATAGCCTCATTTGTCTTCTCAGCTGCTCTCTTTATACTTTCAGAATTCTATATTTCTCTATACTTGCTAATCCTAGCCTACATCCTACATGGCTTCTACACTTCCGCACCCACCATAGCATTTATGAATGCGGTTGCAGACATGACTCGTAGAAAACACTCTGCTCCATTTTATGCTATAGGTAACTGGATGCAAGATTTATTTTCAGCCTTAGGAAGTATTTTTGGTGGTCTATTGCTAATAAAACTTGCATTTTTGGGGGAAAACGCTTTTCTTGTCCTATTTGCCTTTTCTCTCGTATCTTCTTTGCTCCTTCTCCCCCTACTTAAGTTCTATGATGAATTCGGACAGCCAATAACGTCTGCACTCGTAAACTTGCCATTTCTATTTTTTAAAGATCTCGAGAAAGTTTACCACGACATTAAAAAACTCGTGATTTCAAAGTTAAAGAGAGGAAACCTTGAACTTTAAACCTATAGAATTCTCAAGTTTTTAATAATTGATTTATCGAGCAAAAAATTTATAACACTTGCGAGAAGCATCTCGAAATTGATATGATTGAAACCCTGAAAATCTTGGCACTAATGAATGCTACAAGGGAAGTTATTAAGGTTAGTTGCAAAGAGCTTGCAGATAAAATAGGCCAAAGCTCACAGACAGCCTCAAGAAGATTAAAGGAGCTTGAAGCCAAGGGTCTTATTGAGAGAAACATAACAAAAGACGGTCAGTTCATAGCAATAACTGAAAAAGGTATAGACGCCCTTTATGCCGAATATTCAGATTATAAAAAGATATTTGAGACTCCAAACGTCATAAAAATCCACTGCATAGTTTTTAGCGGTCTTGGCGAGGGTAGATACTATGTATCGCTTGAAGGCTACAGAAAACAGTTCATCGAAAAGCTTGGCATAGATCCATTTCCAGGCACGCTGAACTTGAGAGTTTTGAAAGAGCACATGATAATCAAAAAAAGACTTGATTTCGAAGATGGAATAAAAATCGAGGGTTTTACAGCAGAGAACAGAACCTTCGGTTCTGTCAAAGCATTTAAATGTAGGGTAAATGATCTGAATGCCTTCATTGTGATACCTCAGAGAACTCACTACCCGGGAGATGTTCTCGAAATAATTTCGGACAAAAAGCTTAGAGATGTTTTAAACCTTAAAGATGGAGATTCAGTCGAAGTGGAGGTGATTCTATGATCGAAGAAGCTCTAAAAGCCTTTAGAAGGGGGAAACCCGTTCTGATTTTCGACTTTGAAGACCGTGAAGGTGAAACGGACATTGCAATTCCTGCACAATTTGTAAAGCCGAAAGACGTTGCGATGATGCGAATTGATGGTGGTGGGCTCATTTGTGTAGCGATTCATCCTTTAGCTGCTAAAAAGCTCGGATTGCCTTTCATGCATGATGTATTGCGAGTTGCAAGTGAAAAGATCCCGTCTCTTTCTTCAATTTCAAACTTTGACATAAAATATGACTCAAGAAGCTCTTTCTCGATCTGGGTAAACCATAGGGATACTTTTACAGGCATAACAGACGTGGATAGAGCAAAGACCATAAAAAGAATTGGGGAAGTTGTGGACATTGTGATGCTAAACGGTAATTTCGATTTTGGCAAAGAATTCAGAAGCCCCGGACACGTTGCAATTCTTCGAGCCTCTGAGAATTTAACATACAACAGAGTTGGGCAGACAGAATTAAGCGTAGCACTGGCAGAAATGGCAGGTATAGCCCCTGCAGTTGCCATATGCGAAATGCTTGACAGCGAAACTGGAAAGGCCCTAAGCAAAGAAAAAGCGATGGAGTTCGCTGAAGAGAGGAATATTCCTTTTGTCGAAGGCAAGGATGTTGTGAAACACTACAAAGAGTTTAGGGAAATCAAAGCAAAAATTTTCATTTAATCTACCATTTTTAGCGTCTCTCTGACTGATTTGTTCAGTGCAATCTCTCCTATGGACTTCATATGTCTGCAGGCGCTTAAAAGAGATTCCAACCCTAAACGATACTGCGATGTGCCTTCAATGCTCTCCACCATCTTCTTTTCGATTTCCTCGAGCAATTGTATAGAATCCTCTGAAAGTTCGAGATCTGAGTTGAAATAAGCCCTTGAAGTCATTTCAAAGGCGTTGCTGAGATCTTTCAGGAATTTGACCAATATCTCTTTTTCTTTTGTATCTTTCAGCTCTGCAACGTAATTCGAGAAATTTTCAAAATTGTCGAGGATCTCTTCAATTAGTTTTGCAACTGTTCTAATTCCAAGAATCAGCCTCAACTCATTCCATCTCGCTGGGCTCGAGAATTCTCTTACTAGTCTGTGTTCCTGCCTTACCGCCAAAAGATACAGCCTGTCAGAATCTATCTCCAGATTTCTAATCTCTCTAAGAGCAGAAGAATCGTTTTTTGCCATTGCATCTAAGATCGTATGAATCATCGTGAGAACTATCTGGGTCATCCGCCTAACAACGCCATACACATCAAAGTCCGTCACCGTAAGGCATCTCAGCACAACTTTGTCGCTTGCATCGATTATTTCTATGCCTATAAGGGATTTTACTATCTCGCTAATTTTCGCAATGAGTCTCGGGTTCAGATTCCTGTCAGTTATCAGAATTTCGTCAATACCCTGTATATACAAAGCATATATAAATCTACGTAAAAACTTTTCATCATATCTTTTTAGATTGTCAATGACAACCCTTGAAACCTTCAGATCATCCTTAAATCCCTTTGGATAAAGCGTTATAACTTTGTCTTCAACTTCAAGAATTATTTCGTCTCCTTGGCCCAACTTATTTGCTTTTACCCACTCCTTTGGTAGGCTGACCATGTAGCTCGATCCTCCAATCAACTGGAGCTTTCTGGTCTCCATCATACATAGGTCTATTAAGATGTTAAAATATCTTTCGATTTTAGTTTATTGTTCCTATATCGATACAAAGAGCGCTGTCACAAATTTTTTGAGAAGTTCGAATACTTTATAGTGTGATCGTCACGTATTCAAGAAATGTTTTCATCCCTCTTACCAGAAACTGCCGGAATAAGTGCTGGTATTGTGGATTCAGGAGTGAAAAAATAAATTTGATGAGTAAAAAAAGCGTTGAAGAGCTTTTATACAAAGCAAGAGGTGCAAAGGAGGCTCTTTTCACTTTTGGAGAAAAGCCAGATCAAGTTTATCCTGAAATAAAGGAAGTTCTAAGGAGTTGGGGCTATTCAGATTTTTTAGACTATGTTGTGGACATGAATAAGCTTGCAATAAAGTTCGGTTTTCTTCCACACACAAATGCAGGCCTGCTTGATAAAGAGGAACTTTTGAAACTCAAACCATTCAATGCAAGCCTCGGCCTTATGCTCGAACAGGCAGTTGAGCTGGAATGTCATTCAGACAGCATCGGAAAAAAGCCTGAGCTCAGAATTAAAACAATTAGAGAGGCGGGAAAACTCAAAATTCCATTTACAACTGGAATCCTTGTAGGGATAGGTGAGAGAAAATACGATCGAGAATACTCGCTTGAAGTTATATCCAATATTCACGAGGAGTTCGGGCATATCCAGGAAGTTATAATTCAAAATTTCAAGCCAAAAAAAGGAACCAAAATGGAAAATAATCCAGAACCATCAGTTGAAGAGATGCTCGAGACGGTGAAAATTGCAAGAGATATTTTGCCGGAAGATGTAGCCATTCAGATTCCACCAAATCTCGTCAATGATGTTTATCCATTTTTGAAGGCAGGAGCGAATGATCTTGGAGGGATATCGGAAGTGACGCCAGATTATATAAATCCAGAAGCGAATTGGCCCTCCATCGAAAAATTAAGAGAGGCTTTGAGAAACGAATTTATTCTAAAGGAAAGGCTTCCTGTTTATCCAAAATTCGTAAAGCTTAAATTGTTTGGGAGTGCTGTGAGTGAGCTAATAGAGGTGTATTCAGATGATGACGGATACTCCCGCTCTTGAGCTTTTACAAGATCCATACGAAACTTTTAAACTGGCTAATGAGTTGCGAAAGAAGGCTGTTGGGGACATCGTAACTTTTGTAGTCAACAGAAACATAAATTTCACCGATATTTGTGTAAATAACTGTAAGTTTTGCTCTTTCAGGAATAGACGCAATTATATTCTTTCCCTCGAAGAATTAAAGAAGAAGGTCGAAGAAGCGGTTGATTTTGGATGCACGGAAGTTTGTATTCAGGGAGGCCTTTTGCCAAATGCAGGAGTGGATTTCTACGTCTCGATACTCGAAGCAGTAAGAGATGTTTCCAAGAAGATCCATATCCATGCTTTTTCTCCAATGGAGATTATGCACATGGCCAAAAACAGTGGATTGCCCACAGTTGAGGTTCTGAAACTTCTAAAAAAAGAGGGTTTGGGTTCAATGCCGGGAACTGCAGCAGAGATTCTCGACGACTGTGTTCGACAAAAAATTTGCCCTCAGAAGCTTAAAACTCACGAATGGGTAAAAATAATAAAAGAAGCCCATAATACAGGAATTCCAACAACCGCAACGATGATGTATGGGCACATAGAAACATGGGAGGAAAGAATAAAACACATTCTTCTGATAAAGCAGATTCAGCGAGAGACACATGGTTTTACTGAATTTATTCCACTGTCATTTATGTGGAAAAATAACGAGCTCGGAGCTAAAGCTAAAGGGGTTTCTGGATTCGATGATCTTCTTGTAATCGCAATTGCAAGAATTTTGCTCTATCCAGAGATAAAGAATATTCAGGCTTCATGGGTTAAACTTGGTGTGAAGCTGGCTCAGGCATCGCTGAATTTTGGAGCGAACGATCTTGGTGGAACTCTAATCGAGGAAAACATATCGAAGTCTGCAGGAGCTACGAGTGGAGAATTTATCAGCCCAGAAGAGCTAAAAGAGCTCATAATCAGAGCGGGGAGAATTCCAAAGCAGAGAGATACGCTTTACAATATATTGGATTAGGAAAAGTTTATCTTTCCCTCTGCGTTCTGCCCTTCATGAAGCTACTCCTAATCCACGCTGATTACATTGAATACGAAGTGAAGGAAAGAACAAAACTTGCAGAAGATTTTGAGGGAAAAGGAGACAGAGTTGAAGAAGTTCTCGTTGTCTTTACGTCTGTTGAAAAGGGAGATAATGAAGAGACTGCAAAAAGAGCAGTCGAAGAGATCTCGGATGTTGCAAACAAGGTTGGAGCGAATAGGATTTTGATTTATCCCTATGCTCATCTCTCCTCAAATCTTGCAGATTCTGAGACTGCGATAAAGATTTTAAAAATGCTTGAATCCGAACTCAAGGGTTTTGAAGTGAAAAGAGCACCATTTGGCTGGTATAAGGCTTTCAAAATCTCCTGTAAAGGTCATCCATTAAGCGAGCTCTCAAGGGAGATTGGTGGCGAAGAAGCGGAGATCACAAAGGCTTTGCGTGACGAAAAAAAGGTTGTAAGCTACTGGTTTATCCTTAAACCGAATGGAGAGCTTACAAAAGTTGAAGAATTCGACTTCAAGGGCTTTGAGAACCTGAGAAAATTTGCAAGTTATGAAATGGAGAAGAGAAGGGCGGTCGATGCAATTCCGGCTCATGTTGAATTCATGCAAAAGCTTGAAATTGCAGATTACGAGAATGCAAGCGATTCTGGGCATATAAGGTTCTATCCTAAGGGAAGACTGATAAAAAGCTTGATAGAACGCTTTGTTACCCAGAAATGCATTGAATACGGAGCAATGGAAGTCGAAACTCCGCTAATGTATGATCGCAACCATCCGACATTGCGTAAATACCTTGAGAGATTCCCCGCAAGGCAATATATACTTCAGGGCGACAAAAGAGAGTTTTTCATGCGATTTGCAGCATGTTTTGGGCAATTCTTGATGCTCTCAGATGCAACAATAACTTACAAGAACCTTCCATTGAAAATTTACGAGCTCACAAGGTATTCTTTCAGAAAGGAGCAAAGAGGGGAGCTTGTTGGCTTACGAAGGCTCAGAGCATTTACAATGCCGGACATGCACACAATTGTAAAAGACATGAATCAGGCAATGGAAGAATTTCTCAGGCAGTATAAGCTTGCGGTCGAAGTTCTGAGCGAGATAGGGATTAAGCCAGATGATTACGAGGTTGCAATAAGAATTACGAGAGATTTCTACGAAGAGAATAAAGACTTTGTTAAGAAAATTGCAGAAGTCCTTCAGAAACCAATACTGCTTGAAATGTGGGACCATCGCTTTTTCTACTTCGTTTTAAAGTTTGAATTTAATTTTATTGATTCGCTTGACAAAGCTTCGGCGTTATCGACCGTGCAGATCGATGTCGAGAATGCGGAGAGATACGGAATAACTTTTGTAGACTCTGACGGAAACAGAAAAACCCCGCTGATCTTGCACTGTTCTGCAAGCGGTGCTATAGAAAGAGTTATGTATGCTCTGCTTGAAAAAGCAAAATTCATGCTCGATGCAAAGAGGTTGCCAATGCTTCCAGTTTGGCTTTCGCCCACGCAAGTTAGAATAGTTCCCGTCAGCGAAAAATATCTTGAAGAAGCTAAGAAGATTGCAGAAATGCTACCCGCAAGAGTTGACGTCGATGACCGCAACGAGACTCTGAACAAAAAGATAAGAGACGCAAACACCGAATGGATACCCTACATAGTTGTTCTTGGAGAGAAAGAAATTCAAGAAGGAAAGTTGACCGTAACGGTAAGAAGCGAGTCCACGCTTGAGAAGCAAAAGAGGATTCAGGTTACAGTTGAGGAATTTAAGAAAATTTTGCAGAAAGATATTGAAGGTAAACCATTCCTACCTCTTCCACTTCCGAAGTTGTTATCAATGAGGCCTTCATTCAGGTGATAAAATGGATGCAGAATTAAAGAAGGTTTTCGTTCCAGTCTTGCTTGGAATTCTTGCCGGAATCGCTTCTTTTATGATTACTCAAGACCTTAGACAAAGAGATGCGTTTGGTATAATAATATTGGTCTTCTTTATATATATTCAGAAATTTTTATTTCGGAAATTTGGAATCGAACTCAAAGCGCGGGATTGGATTGGGCTGTCTTTTATGACTCTTTCCTCCTGGTATATCATTTGGACATTTTTATTGAACCTTTAAAGCATCCATTGCGACTTTTTTCATTAGGCTAACTGGCGGTTTAACTCCTGTCCAGATCTCAAAAGCCTTTTCCGCCTGATGTATTAGCATATCCAAACCGCCTATAGCTAAACAACCCTTTTCCTTTGCCTTGGAGATCAGCTGGGTTTCAGGAGGATTGTAAACTGCGTCAAAAACGATCATCTCAGGTTTCAAGATTTCTTCAGGAATTGGTAGACCTTTAGAGAAGCCCTTCATCCCAATTGGAGTCGCATTTGCAACTATGTCCACTTTAAGCTCCTTAATTTTATCCCATGGACAAAATATGCAGTGTCCAAACCCCCGTAAGGCTTTGACTGCCTCAATCCCCCTCGTTTCGGTTCTGTTTGTCAAAACAACTCTTGCACCCAATTTCATCAAAGCCAAGGCAATCGCCTTTCCCGCCCCGCCAGCACCAACCACAAGAGCAATTTTATCTTTTACATCGATCCCAGAATTTTTAAAGGACATTTCGACCCCATAAACATCGGTGTTATATCCTTCCATCTTTCTCAAATCGATTGTATTCACAGCAAGCCTTGCCTCGCCAATCGGTTTTACGAACTTCAGCACTTCTTCTTTATAAGGGATCGTAACGTTAAGCCCCGTAAATCCGAGTGCCTTAGCACCAAAAATGGCTTCCTTCAACTCAGAGGGCTTAACTTCAAATGCCAGATATCTTCCTTCGATTTTCAGCTCTTCCATTACCGCATTGTGAATCCTTGGTGAAATCGAATGAGAGATCGGATACCCTATTATGCCCAAGTATAGCATAATAAAACTTAGGGAGTAAGTTAATAATTCTAATCGTTCACAACCTGAAGAGATTTATTAAGCAGTTAGATTCATACTGACAAGCGATGAGAAATTCGATTTCAAAAATTAGCTCAGAAAACACAGCACTTGAACCGAGATACATCTCGAAAGCAAAATATGATATAAAGAGTTACGCCTTTATGGGTCTCGTATTCTTTCTGATAATGCTAATTTTGCTTGCCCTAAGATTTTCTACGGAGTTCTTATCTCTCATTTCTTTTCTTGCAGGCATGATTGTCACGATCTCAAGCCTTTCTGCCTATAACTTCAACGAGACTAAAAAATTAGCTCGTAAGGTAGTTCAACAGCTTCCCGCAGAAGAGTGGGCTTTGGTTAAGCCATATGCGGTTATAAAACTAAAAGGGGACATTTACTTAATTGTTGCTTTAAAGCAATTCTTTGGAAATTATCTCAGGATTTACGCCATAAAGCCTCTGTTTGCTTTTGCAAGCTCTGGAAAACTGGAATTCAGGCTTGAGAGCGAAAGAGAAGTTTCAAAATCTAAAGCAGTGGAACCGCTACAAATTCTTGAAATCAAAAATGCGAGGTTCAAGATCCCATCGACAAGTTCAAAAGAACTCATAATTCAAGGAGGAGGATTGATTGCGTTTGGATCTGCGTTTCTTGGTAAAGAAGGTTTTGATTTAGCTAAAAGCTGTATAGAAGCGGTCATAAAAGCTCTAAAAGAAGCTAAGCTTAATTAAAATCACAAAAGTTTTTATGTTAACGAATTATTTTGGCTATGGAGATAACTGAAGCTGAAGACCGTCTTAGGTTGCGGAAACTTGATACTGAAAAAAATACTTGATCTGCTTTTCTTCCAAGTTAGAAATCTCTGGCGTGTCGATGGGCTCTACTTCCTTGGAATTGAGGAGAAATTCGGTGTAAAACCTGCGACCGAGATAGATGCAAATTGCTGGAGTTCCTTGGCTAAGATCGAAGCCAAAGATTTGAAGAAAATTTTTGGAATTGAAAAAGTTGAAAGCATAGAAACTTTGCTCGAACTCTTAAGCAACACGAGTTGGGCTCTTTACCAGACAAAAAAGGATTTCGAGATCTCTGATAACTCGGGGATTTTCAGGGTTGTAAGCTGTAAAATTCAGGAAGCGAGACTGAAAAAAGGATTGGAAATTTTTTCATGCAAAAAAGTAAGATTTGGATATCTGAAGAGTTTTGTTGAAGAACTGAACAGCAATTTTGAAGTGATCTGCAAAGCTTGTCCACCCGACAAGAAGCCAGAAAACTGCTGGTGCGAATGGGAGTTCAGAAAAAAGTAAAATTTTATTGTTTTAGGAAGCTTTCTGCTAAGTTCCCAAAAATTGGGAACTTATACCTCTGCCCACGATAAGCCATATACATGCCCAAAATCCAGAAAATTATTGCCACGATCGTTATCAAAATCGAAATTACACCCAAGATTGCTACTAAGCCCCAAGTGTATGGTGTAAATATCATTGACCACGTAATAGCACCAATGATCCAGTTCAATATTACAAGAGACAGGAAAGTAATCGTAGACTGCATTGCATGAAATCTGACAAAACTGCTCTCTTTTTCAATAATTAGAAATATTATTCCAGTTATAAACCCGGCAAGGTAGCACAAAAGCCCTGCAACGTTCTCTTCAAGACCAGTAGAAGTCTTTGCTTTCTTTGCTTCTGCTGGTTTCGCTTCCTCACCATTCATTTACAACACCCCCACAATTTTTTAATACTATTCCAAAGATATTTATATACTTTTCTCGAGCAAATCCCGATAAGCTTCGACGTTTCTCTCGATCAGAGAGTAATTTATCAACCTATAGTTCCTTATTCTGCTCAGATCAACGTCTGCTATAACAGCCTCCTCACTTTCTTCGCCCTTACTTTTGGCAAGAACTCCATCAAAGCTCGCAATCAAGCTTCTCCCAACCGCATCACTTCCAGCGAAAGTTCTGCCAAAGCCACCTGCTTTAACAATTGCATAGCAGTTATCGAAAGATCTGGCAAAGTAAAGGCAATATCTCAAATTTTCTCCGGGAAGCTCCGAATACTTGAAAGAAACTACGGGATTCAGAGCGATTTCAGCTCCTTTTAAACCAGCTATTCTGCAAAGCTCAGGATAAAGGATGTCTGCACAAACAAGAACGCATATTTTTGCCCTTCGAACATTAAAAACATTAAGTCTCTCGCCGGAAGCAATTCCAAGAGCTCTTTCATTCCTCGTGGGATGAACTTTGTCCTGATAGCCTACAACTTCACCAGAATCAAATATAAAGGCCCTATTTGTAATCTTATCTTCCTTAAAAACGATGTTGCCTGATGTGACAACACTATACTCCTTGCTTATCCTTCGCAGGAATTCAAGGGTTTTCTCTCCGATTTCTATAGATAACACTAGATATGAAAAATATTCGGGGTAAAGAAGCAACTCCGCCCCCATCTCTATTGCTTCCCTTGATAACCTCTCAGCACTGTTCAAATCGCCGATTCTGCACTGAATTGCCGAAACTTTCAACTTTTCTCACCCCAATACACTCAATTTTAGCTTTGAATGGCTTTCCAAATTCTTTCAATGCTTCAAAGCCATTATAAGCAAAAACAGTTTTTCCAAGCATCGCCATGCTTGCCATTCCCCCCGAACTCTCAACAGCCTCAATTATGTCCTTTACGGGCTCAATAAGTCCAGTTTCCACAGCGAATGCCTTTGAGCATCTGAACAAATTCTCCAGAGTTACTTTTTTCATGAACTCCTTAAGCCATTTCATTCCAATTTCGCTTATATTTTTCCTCGTTGTCAACACTTCCCTTGTTGAAATGCTCCCCAAAGAGAGGAAATCCAGCTCATAATTCCAAGCATATCTTTCAACAACAATTCTTGAAGGACATGAAGCGGACTTTCTTATAACCAATCCCGAGAAAACCTGAGTTGCCACCGTTCCGAGACCCGTAAGATTGACAACTTCTGCTACGTGTGCCAAGTCGTAAAGTTCAACTGCGGGTTTTTCGCTAAGAAATGCTGTCGCAAGCGCTGAAGCTCCGCTCAACCCAAATCCACAGCCAAGTGGTAAATCGCTGATTAGTTCCACACCTTCCATTTTGTTCTCTTTAAGCACAAACTCGACGGTCGGAAAATCTATTTTTTTTCCGTTAAAAGTGATTTCAGAAGAGGGTTTTGCAACCACTCCCCTGTTGATTGTGAACCCCACTCCGATGCTACCTGTTCTCAGCGGATCCTGATCGATCTTCGGGCTGAAGATACAGCTTATCGCCGCTGGGCAGAAGATCATAGGCAATCTTCGATGTAGATCTCCACAATCCTCTTCGCAACTTCTCCCTTCTTTCCTTCAAGCCATTGGGTTCTCTTGCGGTTGATCACCGCAACTCGTGTTTCTTCGGTTCCCATGCCTTTTTCAAGAACATCGTTCGCAACGATCATGACTAAGTCGTCAGTATTCAGCTTCTCCATCGCAATTCCCACAAGTTCTTCATCTCTAACCCCAGTTTCAGCTTTGAAACCTATTATATCTCCACTGTAAACTTTTCTAACCTCTCTTATTATTTTTGGAGCTTCTTTAAGCCTGAGAACAAGCTCTGGAGTAGTTTTGATCTTTTTATCCTGCATTTCAACAACGAAGTCCGCGGGAGCTGCCGAAGACACAAATAAAGAGCAATCTTTAATCTCCTTCAGCACGGCATTCAGCATATCCCTGACTGACCACACATGCACTTCCCTGAAATTGGGCAGATCGATTCCAAAGTTTCTCGAAGTTATTAGCACGACCTCCGCTCCTCTGCGCCAAAGCTCAAGAGCGATTTCCTTACCCATTAGCCCAGAACTTCTGTTGCTTATAAACCTCACTGGATCGATCTGCTCGTAAGTTGGTCCCGCGGTCACGAGAACCTTTTTTCCTGCGAATTCTTTTGGATAAAGCTTCCTTTCTACATGCAAGCAGATCTTTTCAATTTCAGGAAACTTTGCCTTTCCTTCAGCAAATCTTGGCTCTATGAACTCGACTCCCATTTTTTTAAGCTTTTCAATGTTCTCCCGCACAGCGGGATTCTCAATCATCGCCGCATGCATCGCTGGGGCTATTAATACTGGCTTCTTTGCCCCCAAGGCAGTTGTTGCAAAAGTCGTCACGGGTGTGTCGTCGATCCCGTTGGCGATCTTCGAGATTGTGTTTGCAGTGGCGGGGGCTATTAAGTATAGATCCGCAAATCCTTCTGAGCCCAGATAGTTAACATGCTCAATCATTCCCGTGATTTCCGTAACAACCTTATTCCCAGTGGCAAATTCAAGAGCATACGGATGAATAATTTTCTGTGCAGATTCGCTCATTACGGCGAATACCTCCGCTCCTCTTCTCGCAAGCTCTCTTGCAAGCTTTACACATTCAACAGCGGAAATGCTACCAGTAACTCCAAGCACGATCTTCTTTCCTTCAAGTCTTCTGCTCTCCGTTCCTCGGATTCTCTCCAAGTGCACGTTCAACACCCCTCATAAACACCTCAAGATCCCCAGTTTCGAGAGCCTTTCTATACCTGACTTTTCTTAGCAGTTCTTCAATTTTTTCAAGTTTGTCCAAACCTTTAAGCGGAGCCTTTTCACCGATCTCCAAGCCTTCTTCAATTGCTATCTGCTCCGCTTCTGAAACCGAGATCTTTTCAAGCTGTTTAACTCTCTCCTTTTTAACTATTCTACCAACCGCATCCTCCCAAGCGTTTCTCCATGGAGCGTCAAAAACCATCTCCTTTGTGAAGTAATTCTTTCTTTCAACCAAAATCAAATCGTAAGGACAAGCATTTTCGCATGCTCCGCAGTATATGCAGAACTTTTCATTAAAATAAACTCTTTTTCTGTCCTCTGACACGAACCAGACTCTGTTAAACTTGCAGATCCTAAGGCAGGCTCCACAACCAACGGGATCGCATCTTGTCATTCTCGCTTCAAACAAGCTTAGCTTTCCTTCAATTGGCTTTATAGTCTTTGCAGCGTCATAAGGGCAAATTTCTTCGCAGTAGCCACAGTTTGAGCAAATATTCTGCTCTATCGTAATCTTTGCGATCTTTTGCGGAAGCCTGTAGGAGATTCTTTTTCCCTCGACCGCTATTGCTTTCTCTGGGCAAATTTCCTCGCAAAGCTTGCAGTAATCGCATTTGCTCTCATCGATCAAAATGTCGCTGTAAGGCATTATGTCCGTCGGAGAGATCTCCTTATCCACCATTTTAAATACTTCGCAAAATTCCGCACATATTCCGCATAGATTGCACTTCTGCCTGTCGATCTTAACAGATCCCTTTAAGTTCTCATTCTTTTCTGGGATCTGGCTTCTTGTAATTATTCTCTCTCTGCTTATCGCCTTCGTTGGGCAGACCTTGTAGCAGAGAGTGCACTCTTTGCAGTTCTCGTATTTGTAAGTGTAGCGAACTGGAGAGAGAGGTAAAGAGGATTTTTCAATCGGTTCTTTGTTTATATAAAATTCAAAGGCATTAAAGGGGCAAAATGAGAAACATATTCCGCAATATGCACATTTCAGGTGGTCTATGATCACTGGTGGCATCTCCATTCCTTTGGCAATCTCGTGCACCGGCCCGAGTTCGATTGCATTCACAGGGCATGCATAAACGCAGATTCCACAGCCATTGCATCTTTTATAATCGTAAATAAGCTCTCTAATCTCATCTTCAGCCTTCTGAACAAGTTTTAGTTTTTCGTCTGCTTCTATCTCTCTTTCGATCATGTTCTCCCCATAAAACTCCTTGGAATCAAACCCTGAAGGAGCATGCAATCCACAAGCACAAGCGAAACCATCGCTTCCGCCACAGGAACTATTCTTGGAACTATGCAAGGGTCATGTCGCCCCTTCACGCTGATCTCGACTTCTTCCATTTTCTCGTAGTCAACACTTTTTTGCTTTTTCGCTATAGAAGGAGTTGGCTTAACTGCGATTCTCATAACAATGTCTTCTCCATTCGTAATCCCTCCAAGAATTCCGCCAGCGTTATTTGTTGCAAACCGTATTCTACCATCTCTCAGCACGATTGGATCGTTGTTTTCGCTCCCTCTGAGCTTTGAAACTTCAAAACCCTTTCCAATCTCAAAGCCCTTCACTGAGGGTATGCTCATGAGAGCATAGGCAAGATAGGCGCTGATCTTACCAAAGACTGGTTCTCCTAAGCCTGCTGGCACATTCTTCGCAACGATTTCCACAATCCCGCCAACACTATCACCTTCACTCATCACCTTTTTTATCAAATCCTCAGCTTCTTTCTCTTTTTTTATATCTGGGCACCTTATTGGGCTTTTCTCTGCAATTTCAAAGGCTTTCTCAGCATCCTCAACTTCAAACTTTATTCCTCCGATTTCTTTTGCGTATCCAAAAACCTTTATTCCATATTTTTTCAGAATAAGTTTTGCTATTGCTCCAGCAGAAACTCTTGCGACCGTTTCTCTTGCCGAAGCTCTCCCACCACCACGCCAGTCCCGAATTCCAAATTTTGCATAGTAACTCCAGTCCGCATGCCCGGGACGTGGAATTGTTCTTAGCTCGTCATAAGGACTTGAATCCACATCAACATTCCACACGAGCATCGAAATAGGTGTTCCAATCGTGATTCCATTTAGAACGCCAGAAAGAATCTCAACTTTATCGATTTCCCTCCTCTTTGAGCTAAATTCACCACCTGGCCTTCTTCTACTCATTTCTTTCTGAATGAATTCCTCGTCAATTTCAAGTCCCGCAGGACAGCCGTCGATAACACAGCCGACAGCCTTACCGTGGCTTTCCCCCCAGGTTGTGACTCTGAAAGCGTAGCCGAAGATGTTCATCAAGATCAGTTCCTTCCAACCTTTTTAATTCTTCGCATTCTGAATTCATTCCTTTCGGGTTGTGATGTAAAAAGTTGAAGTTGCTACAGCAATCGTTTCTCCATTTTCGTCTTTGAGCTCTCCATAGCCAACAGCGACTTTTGAGCCTATAAACAAGGGCTTGGCTTTTGCAGTAATTTTTCCTCTCGATACTGGCTTGAGATAGTGAACGTTCAGCTGAGAAGTTATAGCAAGCTTGCCCTTTTCAATCAGTTCCTTATTTATGTTTAAACCGATTGCAGAATCGAGAATACTCGCTATAGCCCCGCCATGAACCATTCCAAGTGCCTGCAGGTGTTTCTCTTCAATCTGGATCTCAACAAGGATTTCATTTTCTCCTCTTTTAATCTCCATACCAATAAGTCTATACCACGGCGCGCTGCCTACAAGCTTTACGAATTCCCCAACAAGATCCATGACTTGCATTATCAATCCTAATTTAAAAATTTGTTGAATGGTCCACAAAATTTCAGTAAAGATATATACTTTTCTTCGAAGCTTGGACAATGGAGGTGGAAAAATGAGCTATGATGGCTATAAAGAAGTTAAAGTTGAAATAGTTGACGGCACAATTGCCAAAGTCTATCTGAACCGACCAGAAAAAATGAATGCGGTAAACTCAACCCTCAGATTGGAGCTTGAGGATGCTATGAAGAAACTGGCAGAAGACAACGCAATCAGGGTTGTAATTTTAACTGGTGCTGAGATCCAAGGAAAAAGAAAAGCCTTTTGCTCTGGCGACGATCTTGTTGATCCGGGTTTCTTTATAGGCAGTCCCACAGTTTATTCTGATTACTCTAAAACCGTAGCTCAGATCTTCAGGCTATTCAATCTGATCGATGATTTTCCGAAGCCGGTTATAGCAATGGTCAATGGGCTTGCAATTGGTGGTGGCGTTGAAATGGCTCTTTGCTGTGATTTCATCTTCGCATCCAAAGATGCAACGTTTAGCTTTCCGCAGTTGAATCTCGGAATGACTCCCGCATGGGGGGCTACGCAAAGGCTCACGAGAAAGATTGGCGAATCAAAAGCAAAGAGGTTGATTTTTACCTGCGAAACGATCGATGCGGAAACTGCCAAAAACTTGGGAATAGTGGATGAAGTCATTCCAGCAGATAAGCTTGAAGAATATACGATCAACTTTGCAAAGAAGATCGCTGAAAAGAATCCGATGCTCGTTCAGATTGCAAAGTTCGAGATCGAAAAAGGTAAAGAATGCTCTCTACAGTCTGGGCTATACTACGAAGTTCTTTCGATCATGCTCTCAATAGCCACTGGTGAGCTCAGGGAAGCGGTTTTGGCATTCTTCGAAAAAAGAAAGCCTGAGTTTCAGATGAAATAATCTTAAAATCTTTTTATTTTTCGTAACTATACAGTCGAATAAACCCGAAATTAGGCAAAAATATTAGACTAACGGCTTTTTACCTTAGAAATCAAATAGGCAAAAACCGATGCTCCAAAGCCGTTGTCGATGTTAACGACCGCAACTCCAGAGGGACAGCTTTGTAGCATTGCAAAAAGTGTCGAAATTCCTTTTAAATGAACTCCATAACCGATCGAAGTAGGAACAGCTATAACTGGCACATCAACTAGCCCTGCTATAACCGAAGGCAAGGCTCCTTCCATCCCAGCGATTACAATAACACTATCAACTTTCTTTTCCCTTATTGCCTTTACGGGTTCTATGATCCTGTGCAACCCCGCAACACCGACGTCGTAGAATTTTAAAACTTCCAAGCCAAGAAACTCGGCCGTCACTCTCGCTTCCTCAGCAACGGCCACATCAGCTGTGCCGGCTGTTAGTATGGCAACACTTCCAATAGTCTCTTTAGCTTTTCCAAAAGTTGCAGTTCTTGCAAGCTCGTTTATTTCTGCTCCAATGGCTTTCAAAGCTTCCATCTGCTCTTTGTTAAGTCTTGTGAAAAGCACTGGCTGGCCCAATTTTTTGTATTCCTCTGCTATCCTTACTACTACTTCAACAGGCTTTCCCTCACCGAAAATCGCCTCTGGCTTTCCTGCCCTTTTTTCTCGTTCGAAATCGAGTTTTGCAAGATTCTCAAGATAGTCTTCTAATCTCGTCATGATACTCCTGCAGAGATTTAACTACCAGATTTCCACTCCTAATGGCTTCAATTGCCTTCACAACCGCCAAAGCGCCGGGAATTGTTGTCACGTATGGGACTCCATACTCGATTGCAGCCCTTCTTATCTCATAGCCCTCGGTCTTACCTCTTCCTCCACTGGGGGTGTTGATTATCAGATCAATTTGACCATTAATTATCATGTCTACAATGTTCGGCCTACCCTGGCTAACTTTTAAAGCGATCTCCGCATTGATACCATGCTCTTTCAAATACTTCGCAGTGTTTTCGGTTGCGAAGATTTTGAATCCAAATTCTGAGAGCTTTTTCGCTATTGGCACTATCTTCGGCTTGTCTTTATCTTTAACACTGATTAGCACGTTTCCTTTTGTTGGCAACTTCATTCCTGCAGCGAGTTCCGCTTTGTAGTAAGCCAAACCAAAGTTGTAATCTATTCCCATTACCTCTCCCGTGGACCTCATCTCAGGCCCGAGCACAGGATCGACACCGGGTAATTTTATGAAAGGAAATACTGCTTCTTTAACTGAAATATGCTTCATTTTTGGCTCTTTTAGCTTGAGATCTTTTAGCTTAACCCCCATCATGAGCTTGGCTGCAATTTTAGCAAGTGGAACTCCCGTAGCTTTGCTTACGAAAGGAACAGTTCTGCTTGCCCTTGGATTTGCCTCAAGAACGTATAGAACATCGTCCTTAAGTGCATACTGAATGTTCACAAGCCCTACAACTTTAAGGGCTAAGGATATCTTCCTTGTGTATTCAACCACTTTCGCGATCATCTCCTCTGATAGAGATACGGGTGGCAGAACGCATGCAGAATCACCGCTGTGAACTCCCGCCTCTTCGATGTGCTCCATTATTCCGCCTATGAAGACATCTTCACCATCGCAAAGTGCGTCAACTTCGAGCTCGATCGCATCTTCAAGGAATTTGTCGATCAGTATTGGCTTCTCAGGGCTCACATCAAGAGCTTCATTGATGTATCTCTCCAGCTCACTCTCCTCGTAGACAATCTCCATGGCTCTACCACCAAGCACATAGCTGGGTCGAACAAGAACTGGATAACCAATCTTCTTTGCCACTTCTTTCGCTTCTTCGACACTAAAAGCTATGCCATTCGGTGGCCTTGGAATTCCAAGCTCTTTCATTAGCACTTCAAATCTCTCTCTGTCTTCAGCTATATCTATGGAGTCAACAGAAGTTCCCAATATTTTTGCACCGCTTTTTTCAAGCTCTTCTGCTATGTTCAATGGCGTTTGTCCGCCAAATTGAACCATCACTCCAATAGGATTTTCGTTTTCGTAGATGTTCATTACATCTTCATGAGTTATTGGCTCAAAGTAAAGCCTGTCAGAGGTATCGTAGTCCGTTGAGACTGTCTCTGGATTGCAGTTAACCATTATAGTCTCGTAGCCATCTTCCTTAAGACTTTTAACCGCATGAACACAGCAATAGTCGAACTCAATACCCTGTCCAATTCTGTTTGGACCACTACCAAGAATCATAACCTTTTTTCTCTGCGTTGGGATTGCATCGTTCTCATCTTCGTAAGTGGAGTAGTAATAAGGCGTTTTGGCTTCAAATTCAGCTGCGCATGTGTCAACCATCTTGTAAACGGGCCTTATACCCATCCTCTTTCTATGGCTTCTGATATCTCTTTCTGTGCATTTGAAGATGTGGGCGAGCTGTTTGTCGCTGAAGCCCAGCTTCTTAGCTTCAACCAGCACTTCTCTTGGCACTTCATCGAGTTTACACTTTTTGGCTATATCCTTGAGTTTTTCTTCGAAATCAACGATATTTTTGATCTTCTCCAAGAACCAAGGATCTATCTTTGTGAGTTCGTAAATTTCCTTCACACTAAAACCGTGCTGGAATGCATATCGAATGTAGAAAATCCGATCATGGCTTGGAAACTTCAGCTTTCTGATTATTTCTTCTCTGGTTGTTTCTTTATCTTTTCCGTCTGCTCCAAGCCCATAGCGACCTATTTCAAGACTTCTCAAAGCCTTTTGCAAAGCCTCTTCAAAAGTCCTGCCTATTGCCATCACTTCTCCAACACTTTTCATCTGGGTTCCCAAAATCTGATTTGCAGTTGGAAACTTGTCGAAGGCAAATCGCGGAACTTTAACAACCACGTAGTCGATCGTTGGCTCAAAGCTTGCTGGTGTTTCTTTCGTAATATCGTTTGGAATTTCATCAAGGGTGTAGCCAACTGCAAGCTTTGCTGCAATCTTCGCAATGGGGAATCCAGTTGCTTTTGAAGCCAACGCTGAAGATCTGCTTACACGTGGATTCATCTCTATGGCAACGATTCTACCGTTATCAGGATGGACTGCAAACTGTATGTTACTACCTCCAGTCTCGACACCAATTTCCCGGATAATTTTAATTGCAGCATCTCTTAGCTGTTGATACTCCACATCTGTGAGTGTTTGGGCTGGCGCAACGGTGATGCTGTCCCCTGTGTGTATGCCCATGGGATCGAAGTTCTCTATTGGACAGATTATGACCACGTTATCTGCCAGATCTCGCATAACTTCAAGCTCGAACTCCTTCCAGCCTATGACGCTCTCTTCAACAAGCACCTGCCTTATCATTGAAAGCTTAAGCCCCTTGGCAACGATCTCCTTTAACTCCTCCTTATTATACGCTATCCCTCCGCCGGTTCCGCCAAGCGTAAAGGCGGGGCGGATAACGAGCGGAAAGCCGACTTCCTCTGCAAATTCAAGTGCTTGGCTTACATCATTTACAGATACACTTCTTGGAACTTCAAGACCAATTTTGAGCATGCATTGCTTAAAAAGTTCTCTATCCTCAGCTTTTCTGATCGCATCGACCTTTGCACCAATCAGCTCAACCCCATATTTGTCAAGAACACCCATTTCATGAAGCTGAACAGCCAGATTCAATCCAACTTGCCCACCAAGTGTTGGTAGGATAGCATCAGGTGTTTCTTTTTCAATTATCTTTGCAACGATCTCAGCGTCGAGGGGTTCAATGTATATCGAGTCGGCCATTTCTGGATCTGTCATGATCGTCGCGGGATTTGAGTTCACGAGGACAACTTTATAGCCTTCTTCACGCAAAGCCTTGCATGCCTGACTTCCAGAGTAGTCAAACTCTGCAGCCTGTCCAATGACAATTGGTCCGCTTCCTATGACCATGATCTTGTGCAAATCCTCTCTTTTTGGCATTTCAACCCCTCAAAAGCTCAAGAAATCGATCGAAGAAGAAATACGTGTCATGTGGCCCAGGACCAGCTTCTGGGTGATATTGCACGGTTATTATGGGCAGATCATTGTGCTTGAGTCCTTCGACAGTTCTGTCGTTAAGATTAATCTGCGTCACTTCGAAACCCTTCGGCAGGGTTTTTTCGTCAACCGAGAAGTTGTGATTCTGGCTTGAAATGAAAACTCTGCCTGTCTCAAGATCTTTTGTGGGCTGATTGCTCCCGTGGTGTCCAAATTTAAGCTTAAAGGTCTTGGCTTTAAAAGCTAAAGCCATCAACTGGTGTCCAAGGCAAATTCCAGCCATTGGAAACTTGCCAACGAGCTTCCTGATCGTCTCTATTGTTTCCTTAACCCTCGCAGGATCGCCAGGGCCATTAGATATGAAGACACCATCAGGGTTCATTTCGATGATCTTCTCAGCTGGAAAGTTGTAAGGCACAAGTGTGAGATTAATTCCACGCTTCAGAAGCTGTCTAACTATGCTCATCTTTACACCGCAGTCGATGAGCACAACTTCGTATTTTCCTTTGGCTTCAATCCTTTTTGGCTCCCTAACGCAGACTTTATCGACAAGATCAATATCGCCTATGAAAGGCTGTTCCCTTGCGATCTTGATCAGCTTTTCCTTTTCAACCCCTACGCCGATTGCAGCCTTCATTGAGCCGTAAATTCGGATCTTCTTCGTAAGCATTCTGGTGTCAACACCTTCAATGCCCACGACATCGTATTGCTTTAGCAGTTCATCAACACTCATCTCGCTCCGCCAGTTGCTTGGCTTCTTGCAGAGCTCACGGACCACGAAGCCCTCAACTTTAACGCCGTCGCTCTCAAAGTCCTCTTTGCATACCCCGTAGTTGCCAATAAGCGGATAGGTCATCATTAGAATTTGTCCTTTGTAGCTTGGATCCGTCAAAGCCTCAACATAACCAGTCATCGATGTGCAGAAAACAAGCTCCCCTATGCCGATTTTTTCCGCTCCAAAAGCCTTACCTTCGAGATAAGTTCCATCTTCCAAAGCCAAGCCCGCTTTCATAGCATTCCCCTCAATTCCCTTACAACAGCGCGAAGCTTTGGAACATCAAAGAATTTTCTTTTAGTTATTTCGTTGCATAGAGCCATGTATAGCTCCGAAACTGATTTCTTTACTTCTGGGTTAAGCTTTGGCGGAACCCCCACAATCTCCCGCCAGTTTTCTTTGCCCTTGTGGATTTTAATCCTTTCATACCACTCTGTCCTCTTGTAATAGCCCCTGAGGATTTCCTTACTTACCTCAAAGCCTTCAAAGCTGAACCTACACTCATCTGGAGTTCCAACTGCATCCACAACCATGAATTCGCGTTTATCATCAAAAGCAAGCTCGATCTTTCCGTCTTCGTTCTCCAAACCCGCCTTTGAAACTTCTGCAGTAATTAGATCATCAACTTTAAGCACGATCTCTTTAAGCTTTTCAAATTCCTCATCGCTCAATCCCGAAATTTTCTTTGCCTCCTCATAGCTAAGATATCTGTCAACGTCTTCAAGTTTCGTGCTGAAATCAACAATTGGTTTTTCAAGCTTCATATTTGGCTTTACTTCTTTAAGTCCGAAGTCCTCTGGCTTTACTTCCCCGCTCGCAATTCTTCTTAACAAAGAAGAGCCTTCTGGGATTTTGTTGCGGTAGATTATCTCAAGCGGAATCAGGAAGTTTGCCTTCTCTCTGCTGAATATCGAGTAATCTCTGCCCTTTGGTCTTAAAACCCTGACAAGCTTAATTTTCATTTTATTTGTAGCTGAGCTCAATTCATCGAGCCTTTTTACTCTGCTGTCTTCAATTAGTCCATCGTAGTGAGTTTTTATTCCGATTTTTTCAAGTTTTTCAAAGAAATAAGCCGAAATTAGGCAAAGCGAAGCTCCTTTTCCTTCGATCTTGTCTGGCATTTC
Source organism: Archaeoglobaceae archaeon (assembly GCA_038734275.1). Classification (NCBI taxonomy): domain Archaea; kingdom Methanobacteriati; phylum Methanobacteriota; class Archaeoglobi; order Archaeoglobales; family Archaeoglobaceae; species Archaeoglobaceae archaeon. Next base: position 8,067 of record JAVYOO010000010.1, on the reverse strand, counting down.
CCCGTAGTCGAAGACGCTGTAGCGATTCGAGAACTCAAATATGCCCTCGCCAAGTCCTCCATTTGGACTCCTGAGCACAATTAAATCCTTAACACTACCCATAGCCCACCTCTTTGTCTGCTTTGATGATTTCCTCCTTTTTCTTCCTCTGGTATTCCTCGACCAATCTCTTCACCGCTTCGTTTTTAATCGCAAAGATCTTTGCAACAGCCAAAGCGGTGTTCTCCGCTTCGAGCACGAGCATTGGAGCAACTCCCGAGGGCATTCTGATACTCGAAAATATGTCCGCTCCAGCAAATCTATCGCTGTATGGTGGCGAGGCTATTACGGGCTTTGTTGTGTTTGCATCCACAAACCCGCTCAAAGCATTGCTTCTACCCGCTACCGTAACGAACACAACGTCTTCTTTTTCGTATTTTTCCAGAATTTCAAGCACATGCTCAGGAGTTTTGTGCGCTGAAGCTACTCTAAGCTCGCTCTCAATTCCAAAAAGCTTAAGCTTTTGTGCTATCTCCTTTGAGTAATCCAAATCCGCTTTAGAACCCATCAACACAACTGCTTTCATAAAACCTCACCAAGACTTCGAAATTCAAAAATTCGACCGTAGAGTAAGTTCCTATTGTAGATAAGTCCGAAAAAGCTAAAATTTCTAAATTACCCGAATCTGCAATTCCTGCTCTTGTCCTTTTATCGGTTAGAGATCCCGTTGTAGACATCAATACCGCCAATATCTCCAGTTAATAAGATTTTCCGTAAAAGCTCCCAGAGACCAGTAGCAAACAACAAGAATTAGTTATACTAAAATATAATTCATAACATAAAATAAACTACTCAAGAATCTCCACGTCAAAATCCTTAAATGAGTCCTTCACATGCCTAAAGTTTCTATCAAGTGTTATCAATTTCTCCTTACTCCTTATGCAAATTGCAGAGATCATCACAACTGAATCGCTTATTTCCAATCCTTTTTCTTTTAATTTTGCCCATATATTTGCCGAAATTTTCAACTCATCTCTCGTAAATGGGATTACGTCTGTTTCATGTAAAAGAGCTTCTAAAACCTCCAATTCTCTACTACTGCCTTTCAACTTCAGATAAGTCGCTACTCTTAAAAGCTCGTAGGCAGTTATTGAAGTAATCTTAAATTCTGCAATCTTTGGCTTGATTTTCTCAAAGAATTCCCTGTCTTTCAAAATTCTCAGCAAAACAGAAGTATCAACTATCAAATTCCCTCACCCTTGACTTCTTTCTCTCTTCATCCACCAAATCCGAAATCTGGCTGTCAGCCAGCTTACCGGCATACTTATCGAGAACGTCCACGTCAGTTCTCCCCTCTATCAACCTCATGATGACATCCGAAAAAGACTCTTTACCTCTTTTGAGTTTCTGCAACTTTTCATAAACTTCATCTCTTATGAATATGTTCTTCATGTTTTGGTGTATCTATACATTCCGATTTAAGACTTTCGATAAATACACAACAAAAAGGGATAAACAAAAATTCTTAAATTCAAGTCATCACTCTCACTAAAGGGCTCGTGGTCTAGGGGTTATGACACCGCCCTTACACGGCGGAGATCGCCGGTTCGAATCCGGCCGAGCCCATTCCTTGCGGGAATTTGAGCAATTTAAGAGGCTATCGTTAAATTCTCGATTTTTTGAATGGCTTGATTCTCGTTTTGGAGGCTGTGGAGTTTTATTTTCGCTGGATATCCCATATGAGTTGCCAACCGAGTTGCCAACTATGTGTATGAAAAACCACTCTTTATCACGGTAGATCTCCGCTTCGCAACCAATAAGCTCGGAAAAATCCACGGGCAACCGCAAGTAAGGGTATTCGAAGCCCTCTTTGGCTTTCTTTTTTCGAATAACGAATTTTCCCATAAGTTCCATAAAGTCATAGTTGGCAACCAAGACAAAAGCTTTTCTAAAAAATCGATATTTGGTGGAAACCCGAGCAACCACATTTAAGTATTCGTCTTTTTTTATCAAAGTATTTTCGATAATTCTGGACGAGAAAGAGCAGATTGGTAAACCGAGAATAAAAATTTCAGTGATCTATTCTTGAAAAACGGGTTTTTGTTGGATTTCAAAATCTCTAAAATGGTTTGAATCTGATTAAGGCGTTCTAATTCTGTTTTAACCTTATGAAGCAAAACTTCGCTGAAGATGTCTTCAGAATCCACAGAATCGACAACTCTTTTTAACCCCTTCTTTGTCAACTCGTAAAAATCAATTAATTTCATTTTTTCGGTGAGACAGTAACCGCAATCTGCTAAAGAGTTTACGAGATAACCGACATTATGAGAATTGGAGAAAAGATTCTTTTGAACTTTCAAAGGCTCTTCAATTCGATTAACATTAACTCCGAAATATTGCGAATATGCATCAGAAATCCTTCTGAAATACTTCACGCTCGAAAGAGTTCCTAATCCATACAACTCTTCAAGAGAAGACTTATTAATACGGTGGTTCTTAATGAGATGTTTGTTAATGAAAAAATCTTCGATATAGTTATCGAGAGTTTGGGGTAGAAAAGCATCCACAGTTATGCCGAGAAGACGTAGCTTCGGATCGGGATTAGATAAAAGCTTATCCAAAACTTCTTTTTCAATTCTCGTTTTTGCTTCCATGCTGAAATACTCCGCTAATTTAAAGCCCGGGATAGAGAGAACCCACCAAGGCGAGACAAATTTTTTATTTAGATGTTCGACTTCATGCTGGAGAACAAACTTCTTTTGATTGTCCGGAAGGTTTTTGTTTATCACTATCCGCTTATTCTCAAAATCCACATGTGATTGTAAGTCGTCGAAGACAACAGTAATTATATGCTGTTTTCTCTCTCTATTATCGAGAACAAGAACTTCATCCTCTTTTTTCGAAAAGTCGGGAGATTTTTCAATCCTCATTCCTTCAGAATTTCTTCAAGCATCTTCTCGATCCGCTTCCTCTTTTCCTCATCCACGGTTATGAAGTAAGAAGCGAGTCTTATCTTTTCTTTCTCGGGAATGACTGTCTTCGCAATCTCTATTTTTTCTTTGAACTCTTTTGCTTCGCTTTCGAGATATGCGTTGATCAGTTTGTTGATCTCATCTATCCGGGATTCGTTTAATTTGTAGCGAGGTTTACGGGTAAATCTATCTAATTCGACAATAATTAATCCTTCTCGCTCCAATTCCCGAAGATATTTGCTCACGGTCGGAGATCCGAGACCACTTTTTTCTTCTATTTCGGTAAAAGCATGATTTCCTGTTTTGATTGTATGTAGAACCTTGCCTTTAGTCACCCACACTTTCATAAAAGGAATTAGCCGAAAAGTATATAAACCCATCGGACAACTTAACTTATAAGTTAAATTAAGTGTTAAGATGTGGTGGAGAAATATGATAAATCCGATCTGGGTGTATAAGGTAAGGAAGTCAAAAGGGATTTACAACAGTGAAAAAGTCGTCAGAATCCCACCAGAAATAGCCGATCAGCTTGGAGAATACGTCAAAATAACTCTTATCGATGGAAAACTCGTTATCGAGCCTTATAACGAGGATTCCACACTCACGAGAGCCGAATCCGATAACGTTTCTCAAGAGGTGAATTAAAAATGACGTCCACCACGACGCTACAAACCAAAAGACGCTCGATTTCTGGTAAAACCTACGACCGAAGAGCTGAAAAAGCTTTCGATTCTGAGCTGAGACTCTACAAATTCGATAAGCGTGGGAAGATCTACGTTCCATCCTTTATCAGGAAGTTATTCCACAGCCATCGCTTTGCGGTCTATGTTGAAAGTGGCAAGATCGTTCTCGATCCTGTAGAGATTGAAGAGGAGGAGGATGAGCCCGATAACGCTCCTTCTCAAGAGGTGATCCGAAAATGATGGAAGAAGATGCTCCTCTTCCAAGAAGGGACGTCCAAAAAAGTGAAGTCCACGAATTCGAGGACTTCATAATAGACTTCGATGAGATTAAGTTTACATGTAAGCTTTGCAATAAGACAAATTCGTCATGTGAGCATTTCAAAGTTAAATTCTGTAGCGATCAAGATCCTGAAGATTGCGAAGACTGTTTAGATGATCCGAAACTTCTCTGCGGGATACGTGATTATGGCGACTGCCTTGCGGTGTGGAGAAAGAAAGAAAAAAGATGCATAAAATTGAGACTTGAGTCTTGGGAGAGCGATTATACACGGAAAATTTTGGCGATTGAATTAGATCCAGTGAAGATCGAAGGTGATAAGCCATGAATCCCACGGAGATCAGAGAGGAGAACATTCCCGAGGAGCTAAAGAAAATCCCACACTGGATCTGCTGGGCTCCTTACATGGCAAACGGAAAGCTCGATAAGACCCCAGTCGCTCCATGGCTAAGCAATGGAGAGCTGAAAACCACGCAGGAAGGGAGACCGATAGGATGCAGTTATACCGATCCAAAAACTCACGTGAGCTTTCTCGAAGCGTTGGGCTATGCAAGGAAGCTAAACATCGGAATTGGCTTCGTTCTCGCTCCAGAGCTTAACCTTGTGGCGATAGATATTGACGACTGCATCGAGGATGGAAAGCTGAATCCATGGGTTGAAAGAATACTACAAGAGGCAAATAGCTATGCAGAGATAACTCCTTCTGGAAAGGGAGTTAGAATTTGGCTTAAAGGCTCGATTCCACGGAACATCAGGAACGATGATCTTAAAGTGGAGATTTACAAGGAAAAGAGGTTTCTGACTATCACAGGCTGGTGGATTGAGTCCACACCAAAGGAGATAAGGCAGAACGATGAGTTTCTCAATCGTTTCTATGCGGAGCTTTTGGGAGTAAATAAAACACTTGTTGAAACGGCAGAAAGAAGCGGGGAAAGCTCGGAGATCTCATGCATTGAAGTTTTGAAGGCTCTTAAACCCGAGGCTTTAGGAAAACTCCACAAAGGAGTGGGAGATAATAGTCTCCAAGGAGAGCATCCCACACATGGGAGTGAGCACACTGGAAGAAACTTTGCAATCTCAGAGGATGGCTCCTCATGGTATTGCTTCCGCCACAACGTTGGTGGTAGATGGCTATCACTTGCGGGAATGCTTCTCGGGATTGTCACTTGCGAGGAATTGGCAAGAAGATTAAGAGATAAAAACCAGAGGAGAAAGGTTCTTTACTAAAATCCACGGAGATAAAAGCTGTTATCGAGAAATTGAAGTCCACAAATCCTGATCTCGCAAAATGTATAACATGTTCAACATGTTCAACTTGTTCAACTGTTCAAGATTGTTCTGGAACTCACAAACCCCACAAAGACCTTGAACATGTTGAACATCTTGAACAAGTTAAACATCTTGAACACCTTGAACATCTTGAACATTTTGAAAATAGAGCATGTATAAGGAATTCTGTGGAATTAGAACCCACCATGAGTTTGCGTTTGTGGATTTTACACGCAAAACAAGCTGGAAAGGATCCGAACTCGGCATCTCTGGAATTTCCAAAGATAAAGGAGATTCCGTCCAATGCGGTTCTTGAGATCCTCTCCTGGGCTGAAAAAACTAATTTTTCGGCTTGTGATTTTGCCCAGGCTCTTGGACTCTGTGATCCAAGCTGTCCATTCAATATCGACCCGGCAATGCGGATACTGAACGACACCAGATCTGTTGTGGAATTATCATCTGTCGGAAAACTGCTTCTGAATGTAAAAGGGAGATTGATCGAAGTAAATAAATCAGATTTGTTCTTTTATGACAGAGAGAATGAGGTATATAAGATCAATGTGGAATTCTTTGGTTCTCTATACATCGATCTCTATGATTTCCCACCTAAGGAGCTCACTCCTACCCACTGCTATAAGATCTATGAAGGATGGGTTAAGAGAGTTGAAAGAATAAGGGAACCCCTTACTCCTGAGTTCGATATTCTCCGTGGAGTTATCGAGTCGATCGTAGATTTACCGCTATACTCCTTTGAAGATGCCCAGTCTGGACAGGTCTCGGTTTACTTCTCAGCATTCATGGACGGAAACCAGCTTCTGATAAACAACAATTTGCTGAGAAGGGTTCTCGATCAAGTTGGAATCAATTATAGCTTTAGAAAGCTGAGAGTTGCGTTAAAAGATATTCTTCTCGGTGTGGATTCAAGGAGGGTTGCAGATCCATCTGGAAATTCACGAATTCATCGCTTCTGGATTTTTGATATTAAAGCAATCAAGAAGCTCGCAAAAATTCTTCTTAACTTCGATTGGGAACCGGTCATTCAGAAGAAGGAAATTGCCGAGCCAGATTCTGTGGAATCCAAATCTGAGGAAGAAAAACAGAGCATTGAAATCGATTGGGACAGGATCAACGTCGAGTGAGAAACATGATCACAAGGATCTTTGGCGGACCAGGAACCGGGAAAACGTCTTATTTGCTGAGGGAAATCGAGAATCTTTCGAAGTCAACTCCTGTGGAAAACATCGCCTTCATCACTTGGTCAACTTCTGCGATTGAAGAGGTCAGGCAAAGGCTTCAGGTTTCAAAGAACAAACTTAAGTGGTTCAACACTCTTCATGGTGTCTGTCTTTCTCTTGCGATGACCGAGGGAAATGGATTCAAGCAAAGGGCTAAGAAAACTTTTGAAAAACCGAATTTTGTTATTTCATGGCAGATAAAGTTTTGCAAAGACTTCAAAATTCCGTTCGATCCTTTTGCCGTTGGGAATTCGGAATTACTCGGAAATCAGGCTTTCTCCCTACACTCAAAAGCGATCGGAACGTGGTATCCTGTGAAGAAGGATATAATGGCTTGCGTGGAGTTAGTTTACAAGGAATCCCTCCTCTGTGGTGATATAATCAAGAAATGGATTGCTTTCAAAGAGCATAACGGAATAATAGACTTCAACGACATTCTGATCGAGGCTTATGAAAGGGAGCTTTTCCCACCAACAGATTACGTCCTCGTGGATGAAGCTCAAGATCTCAGCTTGCTCGAGTATCTCATCATCGAGAGATTCATCGATGCAAGCAAAGATGCCTTTGTCGCTGGAGATGATGATCAGGCAATCCACGGATGGAAAGGGGCAAAATCGAGATACTTTCTTAACCTAAAGGCAGATGAAGACGTGGTTTTACCGAAATCCCACAGAGTTCCGAGCAAGATCTTTGAATTCGCCAATCAAATAATAGGGCTTGTTTTGGAGAGAAAGGAAAAAGACATTCAGCCGGCAAAGGAAGGTGGATCTGTAAAGTTCTTTTCCGGAGCGTATGATATCGAAGGAGTTGCAAACATGGCGAAGAATCTTGCAATGCTGTATCCACAGAAGACTGTCTTCTTGCTGTTTAGAACGAATCAGATGGTAAAGGTTGCTGAATCCTCGCTTATCAGGGCAAGGTTTCCATTCAAAAGTCTGAAAAGTCAATCAATTTGGGAGAGGGAGCTATTAACTGCGTGGAATGCTGTTGCGAAGACGAGAAACAAACTTCCTTTAACTTCCGTGGAACTCACGTGGATTTTCGAACACATGAAACCGTTCTTCACCGATAAAGAGAAGGAAATTCTGATACAGTCCGCGGAAAAGGGAAACATCCCGATTCAGTTCTACCAGATAGCGGACAAGATCCCGTTCGTCCTCGATGAAAATAAGGTTGATCCCATGATCTTTGAGGCAATAAAGTTTGCAAATAAACCCATAGATCCGGCAAAGGTGAATCTATACGTTGATACGATCCACGCAAGCAAGGGAAGGGAAGCCGATGTTGCCCTTCTCGTTGATGCGATAACGAAGTCGATCGAATGGAATATCAGGGAAAGAGAGGGCTATGAAGACGAATTGAGGGTTTTCTACGTCGGAGCGACAAGAGCGAGGGAAGCTTTGGGGATTGTGCAACTTGTGGATTTTACTCCGTTTATAGGTGGTCAAAAATGAGAACGATAAAGGAGAAAGCCGAGGAACTTTTCAGAGAAGAATACAACAAAGCGATGGCTCAGCTCAGGAACAGGAACATTCATCCCAAGGAGAAGATCAAGATCGCTCGAAAGATTGCGATGGCAAAGTATCGTGGTTTTCTTGAAAAGCATGGACTCACTCCTGCCGATCTTGTGGAAAGACCTGATTGCAAACTGG